>NZ_CEXQWX010000042.1:0-39617 GCF_982718395.1 Carboxylicivirga sp. | reverse complement strand
AAGTGGGACAAATATAGCAGGCCTTGATCGATCACGAGCTTATGCACTTAACCTGAAACATTTTATTGGACGGGTTCGTGAGCAATTCAATGCTCCTGATATGTTGTTTGTTTATGGTTATGTAATCCCCATTGATCAGCCAAGATTTACCGGACGACAAGAAGTGCGTCAGGCACAGTTCGATATCAGCCAGAATTCAGGTCATGCTCTGGCCACCAAGGGAGCTTTATTGGTGCAAACCGATGATTTACCGTTACGATGTGTTGAGCCGGGTATTAATATGCCCAATGACAAAGTGCATTTTAATACCAAAGCCCAACTTGAGTTGGGTCGTCGGTACGCCACAGCTATAGCCGGTGGTATGGGAAAAGCAAGCCCGAAGATATCTTTTACCGGACGTCAGTCGAAATGGCATGGCTTTAAACGATTCGATTTTGAATTCGAAGGACGGCCTGCACATGTAATCGTTCCGAATCAGGCGCTAGAAGGCAAACCATGGGTGTGGCGTGCACGTTTCCCCGAGTGGCACTATGAAACCGACAGCATCTTATTAAGCGAAGGTTTTCATATAGCTCACCTGAATACCAATGAACTGTTTGGAAGTCCTGAAGCTGTGGCTGCCTGGGATGCCTTTTATGAGCACCTTACTTCGAAACATCAGCTATCGAAAAAGGTAGCACTCGAAGGAGTCAGTCGTGGTGGTTTATTTATCTACAATTGGGCGAAACAAAATCCCGAAAAGGTGTCGTGCATTTATGCTGAAGCGCCGGTATGTGATTTCAAGAGCTGGCCGGGAGGTTTCGGAACAGGCATTGGCAGTGAAGCCGACTGGAAAAAGCTAAAGAAGGCCTATGGTTTTACTTCAGATAAAGCCGCCAAAGCATGGATGAATAATCCCATTGATCAACTGGATGATTTGGCTAAATACAAAGTGCCCATTATGCACATGATAGGTTTAGACGACCAGGTGGTGCCACCAAGCGAAAACAGCTTTATATTAGCCGATCGCTATGTGAAACTGGGCGGACCGGTTACACTGATTCCCTGTACCGATGGCAAACAGAAACTAAAGGGACACCATTTCCCCATTGAATCCCCTCAGTTAGTGGCCGATTTTATTATGCGCAATACCTGGATGCCTAAAGAGTTATCAACGGTTCAATATATACATCATCTTCGTGGGGGTATTCGTAATAGTTTAATAAAGTTTGAACGCGAAAAGAAAGGGCGAGTGGCCTTTTTAGGCGGATCAATCACCTATAACGGAGGCTGGCGAGATAGCATTTGTGCCTACCTTCAAAAGCGATTCCCCGAAACAGAGTTTGAGTTTATTGCAGCCGGTATTCCATCAATGGGTACCACACCAGCTGCCTTCCGTTTGCAGCGCGATGTGCTATCAAAGGGTAAAATCGATCTGTTGTTTGAAGAAGCAGCCGTTAATGATGCGTCGAACGGACGAACGGACCAGGAACAGCTTCGTGCCATGGAAGGAATTGTAAGGCATTTGCGCGATGTAAATCCTGAAATAGATGTGGTGTTGATGCATTTTGTTGATCCCGATAAAATGGAGAGCTACCGCACCGGAAATGTACCCAAAGTGATTCAAAACCACGAAGCGGTGGCAGAGCACTATAATATTCCATCCATCAACCTGGCTAAAGAAGTGACCGAACGAATTGATGCAGGTGAATTTACCTGGGAGGATGATTTTAGAAACCTGCACCCTTCACCATTTGGACAAGGTGTTTATGCCCGTTCCATGCTGACCTTTCTGGATAAAGCCTGGGCAGGGTTTGTGGCCGGGGATGATAAGGTAAGCATGTATTCGCAGCCTGCACCATTAGATGCTGATAATTATAGTAATGGTGAACTGATACTGGCCGAAGAGGCAAAGCTGACAAGTGGCTGGACCATGATTAATAAGTGGAAGCCGAAGGATGGTAAGCGAGGTCGTGATAACTACATTAAAGTACCGATGCTGGTAGCAGAAGGTGAATCAGGTACCCTGCAGTTTAAATTTGAAGGGCAAGCCGTTGGTATTGCCGTGGCAGCGGGCCCTGATGCAGGTATTATTGAGTACTCCATCGATGGTGGCGAATGGCAACAGCAGGATTTATTTACCAACTGGAGCATGCATCTGCATTTGCCATGGTACTACACCCTTGCAACAGGCTTGGATAATAAGAAGCATACACTAAAAATCAGATTAGCGAAGGAAGCCGGTAAACAAAGCACAGGCAATGCCTGCCGCATTCGTTATTTCTATGTGAATAAATAATATAGTTGGGAATTATTACAGATCGCATCCTTATTGGCAGGTTGTTAATAAGGATGTGATCTTTTTTGTCTTATTTATCAAGCAAAAGGACTGACTTTATTAATTTTCAATTCGCATGATAGCTGGGAAACTTAATAGCTTACTATATCCTCTTTAAATGTATTAGTTTCCCTGAAGATACCTCAATATCAATTTGAGTTAATAGAACTTCAATATTTCCTGTCCCTATTAATATTTGCTCGTTTAAGCTTTCATCTGAGATTAAAACTTCATAGTTCCCTTCTAAATGCTCTCTTATAGATTCATAACTAGTTGCAACATTGACCTTTCTGCAACTTAAGCATTTATAATAAAAACTATTCAAATGAATAAATTCACCTAAACTTCCGTTACAATACTCACACTTCCCATTCATAGTAATATGCTATTCTTTAATTCAATTTCTATTTGTTTTCACTATTCAGCAATTTGTCTTTTATTTTATCCAGCCCACCGATTTTCGCCATTTGTCAAACTCCTGTTTTCGTAGGTTATAATCTATAGGTGGCGATTGATTTTCATTTTTAGCCTGCCTTCTTATATACTTAGTCTGTTCTTCAATGGTGTTAAGCCCGATAAGTTTTCTTCTTTGATTGACTTTGGTGATGTTGTCACATAAATTGGAACTTAACTTGCCGTTCTGATCCCAATCGAATTGAGTGCCGTAAAGCTGGGGTTTTCCTTCAAATACAGCTATTCTGTCACTCAGATAAGCCAGATTCTTTGGATTGGCTTTGTTTTGTGCCACTGAGGTTTCCAATAACTTCAGGCACCTTTTCATAAAATTGGGTTGTCCAATTGAGTGTTGGATAATTAACCAGGTCGCTTCGTTGGCTTCTTTACCTACTTTGTCAATTGTTGGATAACCGATTTGATCAATTATCTCATTTAATAACTCAGCATTCCGATTATGTAATTTCTCCATTTCCTTGTTATAACCTTCTGAAAGCTGTCCGTTCTGAACAAGTCTGTCCCGAAGTGCAAGGTCTGCATCTTTCAATTCAATGATCCTTTTCGCAAAGCCTTTGTAATCCATTCTATTTAAAGTCAATTGTGGTATAAGCGCATTAAAAAAACACAAGGTACATAAATCTGTGAAAGGGGTCGATCTTTTGTAGTGTCGTCTCTTTATTTAATTACTTAAGCTTGTTCGGTAGTAGTATTACAGATCGCATCCTTAAAGGTTTGTTTGCTAGTTAGGATGCGATCTTTTTTGTAATCTCAAGACTTAGGTTATCAATTAACTTAAAGCTTTATTGGTGTATGATATGTTAGTTAAATCTCACATATGGGTTTTTACAATTCATTTTCCAAACCTTATCATTTTCATTATAATCAAAGTAAATCCCGTTTAGCTTATTTACTTCCGAAAAATCAATTTCACAATCTTCACTAATTTTCTCTAATACCTTAAAATCTGGGCTAAATAAATATTGGTCTTCATTAATTAATTTAGCAATTAGTCTCTGGGTATTTTCGTGCACATTGCCAAAGGTAAAATTTGGAACTTTATTAATCTTTAGAAGTTCTCTTTTTGAAAAGCGAATTAGTAAATCAATCCAAGAAGATGCTGTTTCGGAAACTTGTTTCTTATAAAACTCAGAATGCCTTATTAAGTCAGTTTTGTATGTTTTAATACTTTTCTCCCAAAGTTCATCGTCAAAAAGATTTGATATTTCAAGGGCAGAAGACCTTGAACGAATACCAGCTTGATAAATTTTAACTGCTGTTATTACGGGCAATCCTAATTCGACAAGAATTGCTAATTCTTCAATAACCTCGGATTCTTCTATTAAGTTACGTTTTATAAGTTTTTTTGAAATTCCATTTAAAACCCATGGAAGATTAAAAGAATAATGCTTAGTTATTATATCAATAGCATTCTCTAGATGTATAATATCAGACATTGGAATACCGCTTAACCACATTTGTCTAATATCCTTTTCATCGGCACTTTGCAAATATTCTTCCGCAAGAGCATTGATTTCATTAATTGAATTTTCAATATTTTCAAGCAACAATATTCTATTCTCCAATGTTTTGTCATCAATAATGTAAGATTGAATAAATGCTATTATATCGTCAAGCTTATCTTCAATTTGTAAATCGGAGTTAATAGGTATACCCGATGTCACAACTTTTTCCCAATCAGATTTTTCTTCACCTACCTTTCTTGTAATTCCCTTTATTCTTGCTTTGACAAACTCTATCACTTCATAGCCTGTGATGTCGTCAAAGTTATTCGCTTGTATGTATGCTAATGATTTAACAAAGTATTCCTCAACCCATGAAACATCGTTTTCATCATTGTTATTAGAATTATGTAGAGCTAATAAACCATCATCAATCCAATCAAGTAGAGAATCTATTTTTTCAGATTTTTCATGTATTTCACTAAATCTATTTTCAGCAATCAATTCAATAAACTTTTCGAATGAAAGGTCATTTTGCAAAGCTAAATTTTTCAAAACTCTTATAAGTTGTAAGCAACCACTTTTAGCTTTATCAATTTTTGCTTTGTCCAAATATTCCAAGATATTATTTCTATCCCGTTGCCTTCTTTTTCTATTCTTATTTACTACATCATGTATAACTAAAACTTTACCCTCATGGTCAACAAAAGCTCTACCTGCTCTACCTGCAATATTCCAGAAGTCCCTTTTAGTTATGGGGATAGGCTTTTTTGCAATTGGATTAAATCCTTGAGTTAATGTTGAAAAGATAACTGTAGAAACTCCAAGGTTTACTCCTTGACCTAGAGTTGAAGTAGCAATTATAACTTTGGGCTTTTCGCTTCTCATCAAACGTTCAAGTGGTAATCTAACATCAGCTAATAAATCAGCATTATGACAAAACACACCCATTTTGGCAAAATTCAACCATTCTGAATCAGCCCCATATGATTCAGTACATGCAAGTTCAAAAGCACGCCAATTACTTTTATTCTTAAACTCAAAATCACTGTCGCCAGGAGCAATACACTTTTCGTATTCTCTTGCTATAGTAAAAACTGATTTTTTAATACCTGCAAAGATTAATACTGGGCCAAAGTTTCTTAATTTATATGCTGTTGCAGCAACAGCTTGATTTTTGCTTTCTGGGAAATAACGTGGTTTCCTTTGTCTAGGTTTTCTTGGCAATTCTTCCTGAATAATAAAATTGGGGTTAAATGAATTTCTTTCAGTATCAGTACTTCTCCAATTCAAATCAACCGAGTTTCCATTCCACTCCATTATTCCAATCCTCTCATCCGACGGACGCCAATTTTCTTTGTATACATTATCTGGTGAGTTTGTTAACCAGTCTGATAACTCTTCAGCATTGGGTAAAACAGCAGATAATAACAAAAATTTTCCATCATTGCTTTTAACATGATATTTTAACTCTTCATAAAATATCTCATTAACAATAAGCCTTTTGTCTGCTCCAAACAAATGTCCTTCATCAACTATTACTAGTTTTAAGCTGGCAAGTATTTCTGCATTACTTCTTAATAAGGCTTTTGCTTTTTCTGGAGTAGCAACAATGACGGAGGATTCATCAATAATTTTTTCGTCAAGTTTGCTAAATAGACTCCCTCCGTACAAGTGTGAAATTGAAATATCTAAATTGCTAAAGATTTCATCTAATGAGTTTTCTATTTCATAAGCTAATGACCTGTACGGAGCAACGAATAGTACTTTTGCATCAGGGTTGGTGGATATGCAATTTAAAATAGCAACTTCTCCAATCCTTGTTTTTCCGCTACTGGTTGGAATACTTACAATACTTCCTTCTTGTTTATTGTCTAATACTTTAGGTAAAGAGTTTCTTTGTGTAACAAATAACTCTGTAATACTTCCACTAGTTTTATAAACAAGTGATTGAATATATTTTAAAGGTAAATTGTCTTGAGTATTGAAATATTCAGATAAAACTTGCCATAGGGAAGATTGAGTAAAACCGTCAAGAATTAATAGCAGTAGTCTTATTACCCACCAAATATCTGGTTCTCCCTTAATTTCTGCAATTTCTTGTAGATTTTTAAGGTTTCTTTTTGCTACTTCTAATAATTCAAATTCGCCAGTATGATAATATTTGACATATGAGTTTAATGCTTTTGCGATGGTTATTTCATAAATCTTTATTGTAGAATCCTCTATATCGAATTGTTCTGATAAAAAATCATCTGAATAGTTAGAATCTATAACTATTTGATTTATTGAATCTAGTAAATGGTTAAAATCACGTTTTAAAAAAAGAGATACTAAAGAAGAAATAACTGTATCACTTTCAAGTTTTTTGATAAGTATAAATGATTTTGAATACTGAAAACTTACATAGTAACCTAGTGCAGCAATAAGTCCATATAAGTTTTTATACTTGGTTTGTACATTAGGTGAACCATTGACATGTTCTAGAACAGAAGCCCCTTTTTCAATAGCACGAGAAGCTTTAGTGAACATTCTATTTTCAAAATAATTACAGCCGATATTAAGGTATTTAAAAGCAAGGATATTTAGTTGATCATCTTTAATAGTATACCTTGGAAAATTATCTTCGTCCTCTCCTGTGTTATAAAGTATATATCTTGCATTTGCCTGCGCAATAAAGTTCTGTAAAGTAGAGTCAGATTCCAATTTGGTATAGCTTTCTTCTATGTGTTCAAGTCTCATAATGCAACTGGATTTGAAATTAATTCTTCTGCTTTTGTAAATACTGAGTTAATAAAATCCTCAGGATTTTCTATTCCTATAGAAATGAAAACTAAGTTTTCGTTGTCGCTACTCAAATGCGTCTCTACTTTATCTGATGTTGTATTATCGCTTAACAGCAGTCCGATATAAGCTAAATCTCCTCTATCCTTTATGTCTCTGTCAATATAATTATCAAGTTTTTCAGCTAATTCTTCATCTGTTTTTGCAGTTTCCTCGACCAGGAATGAATAGGATAGTGGTAATGTATCTTTACACAAAGAACGCGTTATGTCATCTATCGCTTTCTTTGCTGGTGTTTTTCTGAATTTTGATTCACCTAGAAACATTTTTATTTTTTCTACACCATCCTCTTCGAATAAATCAACCATTAAAGTATCATCACCTTTTATTGACTGGTCAACATTAGGGTTATACCTTAATTTAAAAACTTTAATCAGTTCTTTCTTTTGTGTGGCTTGGATGTATTCTATCAATAATACTTCAGTTCCATTGCCCTTTTTAGTTTTGTCCGCTCTAGGTAACTTGCGGTGTTGCTCTGCGTATTTATCAAATCCAAGATTGCCAAACTTCTCCTTTAGTTTAGTCAATCTATAATTTGTATAATGATGGTCTATTAATTTTCTTGCCATCCATTCTATTAATTCATCGCTTTGTGAATTTAACTCTGTTAGTTCACGATGGCATTTAGTATCAGTATGAGGCAAATCATTTGCAGACAACCAAATCCCAATGTTATGAGAATCGTCAGGATGCTTTCCAATTATTCGTTCTTGTTTGGTCATAATATGCTTTTTAGGAGTGTAAATAAAAAAATCGGCTCCTGGCAAGCCGAAACATTTGGCTGTGGAGTTAGGCTTGCAAATTAGCTAGGCGCGTGTTGACTATTTAGTTGTATGGTTTCTTTTAGAGTGAAGGGCACCGTAGATATAAAGTGCAAAGTGCCTTATATCTACTATGAGATTATTTTTATATTTCATTGTTAATCTGTCGTTTACTCTTTTGGATTATACTTTAGAACTGCCAAGCTTAAACCCTTTGCGTCGAAAGGTTAAACCTTTTGCGTTAAAAGGTTAAGCCTTTTGCATTGAAAGGTTAAACCTTTGGTGTTAAAAGGTTAAGCCTTTGGGACTGAAAGGTTAAACCTTTGGGATTAACCAAATATCCAATAGGATATTAATTGTTGTAATAGCTTGAATTTAAGAATGATGTGTTTTATCAGTAAAAAGTGCCTAAAACCACTGTTTTAAGCACTTTGTTATCATTCTTCAACTTTACATCGCAAAAACTAAGCTGTAATTAATCTACTTTTTCGAACTTAATTTTTTCGATTCCTTCGCGTAATGAAGTAGCAGCTCTAAAACCTACGCTGGTTTTCTTAACATTGTCTACCGTAACTTCTTCGGCCGTTTCGCTTCCTTCGCTGCTGACCCGAAGACTAAGGGTGCCCACATCATCGATCGACACATTGTAGCCCAGCTTAATGTATTTACCTATCAGATCCGATAGAGTAACTAACACCCCCCGCACATCAGCTTTACTGAGCGAAGTCAGGTCTATAATTTCACTTTCTAACTGAGTGCGCTTAACGGTTCCTACGCGAACAGGTTGCACATAATACTTTTTTACATCGCGGTTTTGTGGGTTTGCTTTTTCCTGTACTTTAAATTTTACCGGCATAACTTATTATTTAGGGGTTATTAAAAAGGGTATGCTTATGTGTGTTTGAAGCATACACAATGTTAATAAAAATATTTTAATAGTTGATTAATAAGTTAAATAATTTTTTCAGAACAGATAAAAGAATAATATCGCAGTGTGATATTTTGTATAATGTTAAACTTATAATTATATGATTATCAGTATTTTGTGATTGTTATTCTTGTGGGTAAAATAAAATTGAAATGCAATCATATTTTAATCATTACCTTATAAATCACAAGAAACTTCTAAAATGTTAATTTATATTAACTTGATTTTGATCTAAATTTTGATATTCAGGTTGTGATAAAAAACTGATTTTCAGAATCTGTGCTAAGATATAACGGAAGCATAACTTTAAAGGAATTATGTCGATCAGCAGATGAAATTGATTTATAAATAATGGGTGTGTGGAGTTACAGTACTTAATGCTTACTGTACATTCAATGGAAAGACATTTTTGAGATAGAGGCTCAAACTTCACAACAAGGAGTATCGCCCCTTTATAAAGATGTGTATAAAGAGTAGCCATGAAGGAGAGGAAATACTCATTCCTTCTCCTGCAGAAGAAGGCCGGGATGAGATGTCAAAGTAGGGTGTTAGTATATATTATATAACTCATTTTTGAAAGAGGAGTACCACAAAATGGGGAGGTGGTTATAATCATTAAATTACGATTACTGTTGTTTAACCCCCTGTTTTCAGCTTTAGACGATTTGTAATATCTTAGTGCAATGGATAAAAAACCTGTTTGGTATATTGCATTGGCTACTTTGCTTGTCGCATTAGTAAGTATCCTGGCAGGTGCTTGCCGCCAGACTTCTATATTAACCGAAGAAGAAAAAGTCTGGCTAAAAGAACATCCGAATATCTCCGTTAGCATCATGGCTCATTGGCCTCCTTTCGAATTTATCAATGATGACGGCGAAGTAGTGGGAATGTCGATTGACTTTCTGGAAATAATCGAAGATCGGATTGACCACCGTTTTAAACGAAGTTATTATTTCGACTTTCAGGATGGATTAAATCAGTTGAAGGCGGGGCGCTTTGATATTTTACTTGATATGCAAAGTACACCTGAACGGCTGAACTATATGAATTTCACGCCTCCCTTGACCGATCATCCCCATGTGATTATAGTAAGAGCCAATAATCAACATTTGAAAGATCTGGATCAACTGGCGGATAAAAGTATTGTAGTGGTGGATCAGTTTGCCATACATGAGTATCTGAAATATAACTTTCCACATCTGAAAATTGAACCGATGAACGACGATGTGGATTGCCTGCGTGCCGTGTCAACAGGTGAAAAGGATGCCTTTATTTGTCAACAGGCAGTGGCTACCTATTTAATCGAATCGGAAGGAATCAGTAATCTGCGTATTAGTGGGGAAGTACCCTACAACAATAAACTCGGTATTGCCAGCCGTAAAGCCTTACCAATGTTGAATCAGATCCTGACCAAAGGAGTTAATGCTATTAGTAATAAAGAGAGGGCCGAGGTCTATAACAAGTGGTTGTCACATACCAAAGAATCCTATGCACAGCGGCTTAGAATATTCTATTATAGCGGAGCAAGCATTACTGTTGTTTTATTGCTGATGCTGTTTTTTAATGTCATGCTCCGAAGAAAAGTGAAGCAGCGTACATTAGATCTTATTGCAGCTAAAGAGCAGGCAGAAGAGGCGGATCGGCTTAAATCGGCTTTTCTGGCTAATATGAGTCATGAAATAAGAACACCGATGAATGCCATTGCCGGATTTGGTGAAATATTGTATGGAGGCGAACTGAGCGGGGACGATGTAAAGACCTATTCAGAGATAATTTACAAAAACAGCAGGCACCTGCTTCACCTGATTGATGATATTATTGGTTTCTCGAAACTTGAAGCCAACCAGGTGACCATTAGCAAAAAGCTCTTTGCCATAAATCGATTGTTTGAACAGCTACAGGCCAATAACAAAGCTTTGTTGCAATCGGCAGAGAAAGAAACGCTTACCCTGGAATATAAATACGGGCTGAAAGATGGTAAGGACAGCATTGTTGGTGACGAAACACGGATTTTGCAAGTGATGACCAACCTTGTGAATAACGCGATAAAATTTACGAATAAGGGAAAAATAACCATCGGTTATAAGGTGCAACTAAATGGCGATATCCGGTTTTTTGTGAAGGACACTGGTATTGGCATTGCTAAGGAACGGCATAAGGAAATTTTTCAACGTTTTGTGCAGGTCAAAAATGACGACACCATCCACCTGAAAGGAACTGGGTTAGGCTTACCAATTTGCAAATCACTGGTTGAAATGATGGGTGGACAAATTGACCTGAAATCGGAACCGGGTGTAGGCTCCGAGTTTTCTTTTACCATTCCGGTTCGGGGAGTGGGTGTATAAGCAGGTGTTATTGCAATCTAATTAAATAAAACGGATCGCATGTTTATTTACATTATGGGCATAAAGATGCGATCCATAATACATGATGTGAAAAACTCGCTAAGCGCTTTTAATGCGCTAAGCGAATAACAGAAAATATTAGTACTTAGGTATTAGAGGTGAACTATTATACCCTCTCAACCTGCATTTATCGGAGGAGTTCGTCTTATGCTTCCATTTTAAGACCTTACAGACCATAAATCGTAATTACAGCATTCTGATTGCCCTGTAAGGGTAATACGTAACAGCATAGTCCGTAAGGGCTATGATCAAATATGCGATGCGAATGAGGGCTGAAAGTCCGGCACATCTGTTATTGGTAAATTAATTTTAACTGTTTATTCGTATTAGTAATATCAGTCCGTTTAACCAAAATTTATAATTTAGCATACACTAATCAGGAACACACAAAATAAATGACTTTTACTTTCAATTCTATTACAAAAAATATCATCAAAAACTTTTGATAACAAAGAACCGCCTGTAATAGACAAAAATCAGAAACTATGAAAGCAACAACAATCCTACTCTTACTAACAATCTTATTTGCAACTTCCTGTCACCATAAAACAGGTAATGGTGAGTCCTACAACTTTGCTGCTATGGAAGAGGAAGTGCCTATTACACGACAAGAAAGTGTAACACCTCCGTTGCCTCCTTCACCATCAGTTCAAAAGCAGGAAGTAATCAAAAAGAAGATCATTAAAGATGGTCGTATGGGTCTTAAAGTAAACGATCTGGAACGCACCAAAGGCCGGGTTGACTCATTAGTTAAAAGTGTTGAGGGGTATTATGCCAACGAGAACCTGAATAACTCAGATTGGGAATCGTCTTATAACCTGACGATCAGAATCCCAAGTTCTAACTTTGAACGCTTTATAGATGCACTGGAACAAGGCGATGGTGAAATATTGTACAAAGAAGTTGATGCGCGTGATGTAACGGATGAGTTTATCGATCTGGAAACACGATTGAAGAATAAGCGAGCCTATATAAAGCGATATACCGAGTTATTGCAAAAAGCTGGCAATGTAAAAGAAATGCTGGAGATACAGGAAAAGATTCGTCGTTTGGAAGAGGAAGTGGAAAGCACAACCGGCCGATTAAAATACCTGAGTGATCAGGTTGATTACAGTACCCTTCGTCTAAGCATTTTCAAACAAAAAGAATTTAAATACAGTCCTCGAAAAAGAGTTAAATTCTCCGAAAGCATTAAGCAATCCCTGTCAAAAGGTTGGTTCGGGTTTGTTGATTTTATTATATGGTTCGTCAAGCTCTGGCCATTATGGATCATTACCGTCCTTCTTATATATGCTTTAAGGAGAATAAGAAGAAAACGTAAGCAAAGTAAGTAAGGGTTAGAGTTAAATCCAATGATTAGATTTCTATGACAATATTGGAAAGAACTGTAGGGATTTTTATAACATTGAAAAAGATCGGATAATGAGTCTTTATAAATTAATGGTGATTGGGGCATTCATTGTTATTGCAAGTTTAGGCAGCAATTGTTATGCTCAAGACAAAGAATCCATAGCTCTGCGAGAAAACGTCACCCTAAAAGAAGCGCATATTGGTAGTACTGAAATAGATATCAGATTACTTGATAGTTATGGGGAGGTGCCTACAAATATTCGCCAATTTTATCTCGAAGCCAGAGAAGAATTTTCTGCCCATGATGCCAGCTTTACAAGCGACGCCATTATTGACGCTGCACGAAATAATGGAGTCATGATGATGGGAGGACCCATGTTGGGTGATCTGAAAGATGGTGGAGTAAGTATATGGCTGAGGCCAGCCAGTACGAACACCCTCACCATAAAGGTGCTTAAACCGGATGGTGATGAAATGAAACAAATAACAATTAAACCAGCTGTAGCAGGTAAGGAGCAGCGAGTAAAATTAAACGGTTTATCATCTGCCAGCGAATATAAGTATGTAATACTCTCGGATAATAAGACCATTGCAGAGGGTGCTTTTTCAACTGCGCCTTCTGTTGATGAAAAGAGTCAGGTGAGGCTGACATTTGGGTCCTGTTTTCATAAGATAGGCCTTCATAATCCTAACCTTATTAATGCCATATTAAACAGACAACCCAATGCGATGTTGCTATTAGGTGATATTGCGGTTGATGACCGGGAAAACAAATTTAGCATGCACCGGTCTGACTATTTGCTCCGTGATGTATCACAAGCCTGGAAGAGACTCTCGGCTAACGTTCCTTTATATGCAAGTTGGGATGATCATGATTATCTGAATAACGATCTGAGTGGTATTCCTGAGTCATTTACCGCGAACGATATTGATGAGCTAAGAAAGATATGGTATCAGAATTGGAATAACCCTCACAATGATAATGAAGGAATTTATTTTAATACTCGTATTGGTCAGGTTGAAATAATAATGCTTGATACAAGATCATGTCGTGAGCTAGAGAGAAAAGGTCTGTATGGTTCGTATTTGGGAAAAGATCAGCTTAAATGGCTAAAAAAGACATTAAAGAAATCAACTGCACCATTTAAGATTATTTCGAGTGGAACCATGTGGAGCGATGATATATCAAATGGAAAGGATTCGTGGGGTATTTGGGACAAACCGGCCAGAGAGGAAATTTTCAGCTTGATCGAAAGGGAGAAAATTCCGGGTGTACTATTAATTAGTGGTGACCGACATGGTGCGAGAGGATTTACAATTCCCAGACCCTCAGGATACAAGTTGTATGAGTTCGAGGCTGCAACGCTTGGTGGAGTTCCTGGACCGAATGCCATGGCAAAGGATCAGGTAAATCAGATTTTTGGTTATCACGGAAAAGGCTTAAGAGCTTTTGGTGAATTTACTTTTAGTGCGGAAGGACCAGAACCCCAGGTAACCTTCAGGTTGATTAATGAGTTTGGTGATATCTTAGGAGAACATGTGATATCCTATACCCAGCTAACTCCACGTTAAAAACCTACCTTCGATTTAAAACGATTGTAAAATAAATGCCAGTAAGAGTCACACTTCTTACTGGCATTTTTAGATAATAATTCTATTCCCTTTTCATCACAACCGGAAGATCACCCTCAGGAGTTTCCGCATATCCTTCAATAACTCCGTTTTTAATCTCCAGGATTACAGGAATCATCTGATACTCAACCTCAACTTCAAAGGAGTATTTGTTGTCTTTATAAGTCACTTTAATATCCTTAAGCTCTTCGTATTCGAATTCAAGCGTTAGCATTAATGCGTTATCTTTTTCGTAAAATACAGCTTTACCGGTTTGGTAGTCATAAGGAGCTTGCTCAGATTCAAATTTCCAGTTACCGATAATGTCTTTCTCTGCTGCTTGAATTGTTAAAACATATGCGAACGTTAAGGCAAAAAATGCAATAAATTTTTTCATGATATTTTTGATTTTAAATTAATACTTCGATCCAAAAATACCCGGCGAAAAAGTGCATTACAAATTTATGGGAGTAGCTATCACATTATGGGATATTCGTCACTATTTGCTAATTAACTCTTTGACCTGTGGGATAAAACTCTTCGATACAGGGATGAACATGTCAGTGTTTTTTAGCTTTATCTGATAGCTTCTGGCCACTTTCTTAATAGTTTCTATGTTCTGAATGTTAATAATAAAAGAACGGTGGCAACGCATTAAACCTTTATCGACAAACTCAGATTCAACCCTTTTTAAAGTGTTTCTAACCAGCTCTTTTTTAACAATCCCATCGTCGGTGTAATAAATCGTGACGTAATTATCCGATGACTCTAAATAAAGAACGTGTGATGGTTTAATGCTCATTTGGGTTTGATTTTTCTCATCCGTGAAATGGAATAAATCAACTTTTGGTTGCTCCGGTGTGGTTACATTTTCAAGTTTAGTGCCGAAGAAAGAACTTAGTAGTAGTAACGAAAAGGTATATGGTAAAAACAATATAAGCGATGTATAGCGAAGTGTGGTTAACAGTTCGTTCAAAAAGAAACTGCCCTGGTCGCCATAAATTAATGTTGAGATAACTGATATAAACAGTACTTCACATACCAGCCATATAATCAGGTGTTTTACTTTAAAATCACGCGATTTAAAGATGATATAGATAATCAATTGCGAGAGAAACAAAGTGCCAAGACCTATTAACAGGAATCCATGTAAACCTAAAAAAGATATCCAGTCAGGGATAGAAATCCAGGAACTTATATTAAAAGCATTTAAACCAAATAATATAAAGGTGCATATTAAAAGAGTGGTAACAATATGCATAACTCTTTTCAACCAAGAGTCAAAGTGAGGAAAGCTCTTATTTAAATAGTCCGTTAATTTCTTCATCTATCTATGCTATATACGCAAAAATAATATTCTATGCGTAGAACAAAACAGTTGATCTAAATAATCTGCTGAAAAAATCGCTTAGCAGTATCAATGATATCATACCAACCAATAATAATTACTTTTTAGCGTTTCCTATATCAATCCAATAATTTATCGAAACGAAGAGAGTTAAGAGTGAGTAATTGTAAGTGGTTGTAATTTAGTGTCATATAATTATCTGGATAAGTGCGTTGCATTTTTCGGACTTTTATTACTTAAATAATCCGAAGATTATATCAATACAATTCTACATTAGTTTTTCGCGAAAACCAAGTTGTTAGTAATGAGTGTTAAACCGCATATATTTGGCCTGAATGTTAATGAGGATGCTGATGCTTTTGAGCAACTCTATATGGGAAATTACCGGTTGGCTTATAAGTATTGTCTGCGCTTTGTTAAAACACCATCGATTTGTGAGGATATTGTTCAGGATGTTTTTGCCTGGATCTGGAAGAACAGGAAGGCAATTCATATTCAAAAGTCATTTACGTCATACCTGTTAAAAGCCTGCCATAATGCTTGTATCAATTACTTCAATAAGGAGCGAAACAAGAAAGACTTTGTGCAAAAGAGCTTGAAAAAAGGCATTCGTATTGAAGATGGTTATTCCATTATCTATGAAGAAGAAATGCGTAATATTCTCAATGATTTGATAGATGAATTACCTGAGCAATGCCGTAATGTTTTTATCCTCAGCCGGGAAAAAGGATTGAAGTATAAAGAAATAGCCAACCAATTAAATATCTCTCCAAAGACTGTAGAGACTCAGATTTATAGGGCTTTAAAGTTTATTAAACGTCGTCTGAAATATTAAGAAACTGTTTAAGTTTTATCCTTTGGCTTATTTTGGCGACTTAAACCCTCATACTTCTGCAAAAATTCTTTAAATAGCGATGCTATTCTCATCATTTTTGCCTTGTCTGAGAACTTAATTCATCCAAACTAACTCACAAAAACAAAATTTAAACAGTTTCTAAGAATTAATTTTTTTAAAACTTTTTGTAAGGGATTTTTCTCTTTGGAATGCCAGTCATAAAACAAACCAATAATAATGGCTTCTAAAGAAAAAATATATCAATACATCATTCGCATATTAGAAGGCGAACAACTGCGTGAGAACGAAAAGTTTGAGTTAAAGCAATGGATTAATGCCAATCCTGATGAACAGGATACTTTTGCCAACTTTTCGAATCAATGGATCAATGATCATCCAGACAATCAAGTATCTGACGAATTGATTGAAATGAACTGGCAATCATTCTATAAAGACTTTATTGAACCTGATGTAACGAATGCAAGGAAGAAGACACGGAATATCGCACTGACGTATTATCAGAAAATGGCTGCTGTTTTCATTTTAGGCGCAGTGATCTCTTTGGCCTTGTTTAAAGTATACACTGTTCTAACCCCAGAACAGTTAGCAGTGCAAACCATATCGATTCCTAATGGTGCCCAGTCAGACATAACTTTACCTGATGGTTCGACAGTGAAACTGAATTCGGGTAGTACAATATCTTACTCTAATAACTTTAATAAAGATACCCGAGAGGTAAAGCTGGTAGGCGAAGCTTTTTTTGCAGTTCAGAAGAATCCGAAAAAACCTTTTGTAGTTAATACAAAAGCGTTAGATGTAAAAGCCTATGGAACGGAATTTATTGTAACAGCTTACGATGATGAACAAGAGGTGGAAGCTACCCTGCTTGAAGGTATTATTAGTGTCCAATCTAAAAATGAGACAAACGGAAAAGCCAGGGAAATTTACCTTAAACCTAATGAGCGAATGGTTTATAGCTTGCCTAAAGAAGGGGGGAATGCAAGCACAACACAGGGAGCTGGCAAATATCTGCTTTATAAAAATATAGATTCTAAAGGTATAACAGCCTGGTTGAATAATGAATTATATCTGAAAAACGAACCGATAACCAACCTTGTGAAACGTCTTGAACGAAAGTACAATGTAACGATACAATTGAAAGATGATTCAATGAAAGAACTCAAGTTCTCAGGCTTACTAAAAGATCAGACCATTGAGCAGGTATTATTGGCTTTGAAACTTACCTCGTCAATTGATTACAAGATAAAGGACCGGAAGGTATGGCTCTTTACAAAACAATAAAATATAAATCCACAAATTGAAAAGAAATCTATAAAAAATTAATCTATGATGAATAAAACAAGATGGTTGCAGATGTTTATTGCAACAGTGCTTTTAATTGTTGTTAGTTGCCATACTTCGCAGGCACAAAACCAGGAAAGTAAAAATAAACCCAAATCAGTTCTTAAATGGATATCATCAATTGAAGAGAAAACCGATTATAATTTCTTTTTTAATGATGCTATCGAGGAATTAAATCACGAAGTTGTTCTTGAAGCCAGGCTTACAGATATAGAAGAGGTTTTGTTGGAATTAAAATCAAAAACAAAACTCGATTTTAAAATCCTGGATAATAACCTTATTGTGGTAGTGCCAACTGAAAATCAGAAAGCAATTGTAGTGACGGGTACAGTAAAATCAAAGACTGATAATATGGGTTTGCCGGGTGTAAATGTCTTTGTGAAAGGATCAACCCATGGTACCATTACAGATGTATTTGGTAACTATAAACTGGAGGTAGCCAACCAATACGATGTTCTGGTTTACTCCTTTATTGGTTTTAACCAAATTGAAAAGCCCATTAATGGTCAGGATAAAATTAGCGTAGCCTTATCAGAAGATATTGAATCATTGGATGAAGTGGTTGTTACGGCGTTAAATATTTCAAGAAACAAGAGTTCTTTAGGATATTCTATTACACAGGTAAATAGCGATGACGTATCACAGGCCAAAGAGAATAACCCGATTAACTCATTGTCAGGTAAAGTAGCTGGTTTGCAGATTACTCGTGCTGCCACCGGTGTTGATGGTTCTACAAGAGTTGTTTTAAGAGGTGTCAGTTCGATGACTGGCAATAACAGACCTTTATTTGTAATTGACGGTATTCCTATGGAATCTGGTCATGGAGGTGCTAATAACAGATGGGGTGGTACTGATGGTGGCGATGCTCTATCTGATCTGAATCCGGAAGATATAGAATCGATGAGTGTTTTGAAAGGAGCTGGAGCTTCTGCCTTATATGGCTCCAGAGGTGCTAACGGGGTTATTCTTATTACCACTAAGAAAGGAACTCAACGAAAGGGAATTGGTGTAACTGTTAACTCTGGTTATACAATAGAAACCCCAATGGTGTTGCCTGAATTACAGAATGATTATGGTCAGGGAGCATTTGGTAGGTATCCGCCACTTAACGGACCTCATGGGCCTTCTCAGGATTACCCGAATATTTGGAGTTATGGACCAAAAATTGAAGGGCAAAATGTAACGGGATGGCATGGTGGCCAGGAATTAATGACGAAGCAACCACATCCTTATAAAGAGTTTTTACGTACTGGTTCTACTTTTACCAATACGGTTGCATTTGAAGGCGGTAACGGTGAGTCGACTTTTAGAGCTTCGATTACCAATCAGGATGCGAAAGGACTGGTGCCTAATAATGATTTGTCAAGACAAACATTGGCTTTAAGAGGCTTCTCTAAATTGAGTGAAAATCTGGAGTTTGATGCAAAAATCAGTTATGTTCATTCAAAGGTCAATAACCGTCCGGATTTAGCTGAAGGTAGCTCAAATCTGATGCTTTCTTTAGATGTGTTACCGCGTAATATTAGCATGGCATCTTTACGTAATAATACAGTGGATGCCAATGGTAAAGAAATGAAATGGACTTCGGATCACACTTTTTCAAATCCTTACTGGGTGCTTGATAATTTGCACAATGAAGATGAGAAACACCGATTACAGACAATGTTATCATTAAAATGGACGATTGTAAATAACTTGAGTTTAGCCATACGTTCGGGTTTTGATATGACCAATTCCAGAAATATGGGGTATGAAAATCCGGGACGAGTTGTTTCATCTGATGGACTAGGAAGTTTTTATCAAGGTTATAATAACGGAATTGAATGGAATTCAGATTTTCTATTGTCTTATCACAAAAAAGTTAATGATAATTGGGATTTGACTGTTAGTCTGGGAGGAAATCATCAGTTTAACAAGTATCGTGGTATATCTCAGAGTGGTGTGGAAATGAGAGAACCAGGATTATATACTATTTCGAATTATAAAAAATTCTACACAGGCGAAGGTTTTAGTGAGAAGGCCATTTTCTCTCTATATGGTATGGGACAGGTATCTTACCGAAACTATTTGTATTTAGATGTAACATACCGAAATGATTTCTCTTCGACTTTACCTTTAGAAAACAACTCATATAGCTACCATTCAGAGAATTTAAGCTTCCTGTTTACAGAAGCATTGGGAATTAGTAGCCATATTCTAAGCACCGGAAAACTAAGAGCATCTTATGCAAAGGTTGGTAACGATACACACCCCTATAAGGTTGATCAATATTATGGTATTGGAGCAACAGATTATAGTTACCCACTTGGTTATATAGGAGGTAATATTCCTAACTTCCAGTTAAAACCTGAGATTACACATTCATATGAAGTCGGAACCGATTTAAGTTTATTCAATGGACGCATTGGGGTTGATGCAACGTATTATCATAGTATTTCGAAAAACCAGATAATGGATATTGCAATTCCAATTACATCCGGTTATTCATCTAAAACAGTTAATGCGGGTGAGATCCAAAATTCAGGAATTGAATTGCAATTGAATGCTAAAGCAATTCAGTCTGGAAGTGGTGTTAACTGGGATGTCATTTTAACCTGGACTAAGAATAAAAACAAGGTAAATAAACTATATGGTGATATGGAATATTTGCCGTTGGGTGATGATTGGCATGCTGAAATAAGAGCTTATGAAGGTAGTTCATATGGTGATATATATACCAGAGATTTCAAACGGGATATTTTTGGTAATAAACTGGTAGATGACCTTGGTTATGCAATTCCGGGTGAATATAAAAAGATGGGTAATATTAATCCTGATTGGATGGCTGGTATCACTAATCAGCTCACCTATAAAGGCTGGACAGTAAGTTGTTTGGTCGACATACAAAAGGGTGGTGATATTTACTCGTGGGGTAAAGCTTATCGAACACTCTTCGGAACTGGTGTAGAAACACTGGAAGGACGTGCTGAATGGTATGCAGGTACTGGTGGCTATGTTGAGGAAGGTATTAACGAAAATAATCTCCAGCCTAATACAGTCCCAATTTCACCTACGGCTCGTTGGTATCATATTTTTAATAAACAAATTGGTGCTGAATGGATGCAGGATGCGACCAATGTTCGATTACGAGAGGTAGTAATAGGTTACTCATTACCACAAAATTGGTTAAATGGGCTAAGAATAAATAAAGTACACTTATCCTTAGTAGGAAGAAACTTATTCTTCATATACAAAGCCATGGATCATGTTGATCCGGAATCGGGATTTGGTTCAGGTAATGTATCTACAGGATTTGAACATTCAGCTTTACCATCGACCAGGAGTATTGGAGCAAACTTAAAAATTAATTTTTAACAACAACATGATGAGGAATATATATATAATTTTAGCGGCTTGTTTGTTAATGGTAGTTTATAGTTGCGATGATTACCTGCAAGAAGTGAACACCAATCCAAATCAAAAAAAAGAACTTGATCCTGAATACTTTTTTAGCACTGCAGTATTTGGTACTGTAGGAGGACCGAATGTTGCTTTACAATTTCCATTTGGGTATCAATACGGGCATTATTATGTAGGAAACAATCTGACTCGATTTGTTGATATCTATGAGGATGGCTTTACTGAAACATTTTATGCCGATGCATTTAATAAGTTATACTCAGATCCGATAAGGCATATAAAAGAGGTTATTCTTTTAACAAGCGAAGACGGCAAATATGCCAATTCAACTCGCTATAGCATGGCAAAGATTATAGAAGCTTATAATTATATCAGGTTGGCCGATGCTTATGGAGCAGTACCTTTTACAGAAGGTGGTTATGGGCAAGAGGAAATATTATATCCTGCTTATGATCAAGTATCAGATATTTACATGGATGTTTTAAATACACTAAGTGCAAGTATTGAAACGCTTGAAAATTCTGATGTGGAAAATGGATTTTCTGAGGCTGATCCATTATATGAAAACAATTTAGATCAATGGGGGGCTTTTGCAAATTCTTTACGTTTTCGCCTGGCAATGCGACTCAGACGAGCAGAGCCTCAATTGGCAGAAGAATTAATTACTGAGTGCATGAGTAAGCCTCTTATTGAGACGAATGGAGATAATGCAATGTTTCAGTACAGTGAAGATAGTCGTGATTTTAATAATCCTATCAATTTTCCAGTTGGCGTTTATCATGATGTACGACCAAGTGAAATGTTGGTTGAAACACTAAAAAGTTACAATGATCCAAGGCTGGATATATTTTGTCGCCCTAAAAATGGAGAATTTATTGGTGTTACGAATGGATTGAGTGATGAAGAGTTAGGTAAAGTTGACTATAGTATTATTGCATCATTAACGGATACACTTATTGGCAAAGCCGCTGCGACTTACATTCTTACAGCCTCAGAGGTGTGGTTCTTAAAGGCCGAAGCAGCTTTGTATAACATCATTGATGGCGATGCAAATGAGTATTACCGCGAAGGTATAACTGCTGCTCTTAATCAATGGGGTATTGATGAAGCTCTTATAGAGCAGTATTTGGCAAGTGAGCAAGGTAATTTGTCCGGTACGCAATATCAACAGTTTGAACAAATTTACAACCAATTATGGATTGCCTTATTACCTGATGGCTTTGAGGGCTGGACAACCATAAGGAGAACAGGTTTCCCACGTATAGTAATTCGAACAGAACCTAAGTATGAACTAGGCGTGACAAATGGTATGCTTCCACGCCGCTTAAAGTATCCATCAAATGAAATAAACCTGAATAACTCGAACTATCTGGACGCTATTTCTAAGCAGGGAAAAGATGATGTATTAACACCTCTATGGTGGGATATATTGAATTAGATTGCTTTTTAAGCGGTAGTTAAAGGTGTATAGAAAGATAAAATAAAACTCTTATTTACTAATAATTAAATCTAAGAAAATGAAAAGAACAGTAAATTATTTATTAGGACTTGTTGCTGTAGCAATAATGTTCTCATGTAGTGAAGATGCAGATCCTCCTATAGCTGATTTTGGTTTTGAAGCCGCAGAAGATAATTCGTATGAAATTCATTTTTCATCGCAGGCACAAAATGTAAATAGTTACATGTGGGATTTTGGTGATGGAGAAACCAGCACTGAAGCAAACCCAGTACATACATATACTAACTCTGGTGATTATGTAGTTATGCTAACAGCTAAGGGTGAAGGTGGTGAAGTTGTTGTTGTGAAGGATTTATACATTGCAGCTTCAATGCTTGAATTGTTAACTGGTGGACCTGATGCAACAGAAGGAAAAAAATGGAAAATGAGTCAAACTATTACTCCTGGTTTAGCCGGAGCTGGCCACATAACCGCTGAATTTACTAATGAGTTAGATGCAGGAACTGACAATGGCTTAGGTTTGATTGGTCTTGGTGAAGAATATGATAATATTTACACATTCTACCATGATGGAACCGTTGATATTAACATGGTAAATGGTAAAGGATTAGTAAGCTATATGTACAGTGCAGTTAATGGGCACAATATAGTGTTTGATTCCGGCTTGGGGCTTACTCAATCAGAAGTACCAAATGTAACAGGTGGTACCTGGGAATTAATTGAAAATACAGATTTGGTATTAGATACGTATTATGAAGAAGAGGGAATACACGAAACAATAACATTTCCAAATGCAGACTATTTATCTTTGTCAGACGGTGGATATTTAGGACTGTTATGTTTTACGACAAAAACACTAATTCGTCAGATTTCAAAAGATCGAATGGCAGTTACGTTTTTTATGCACGGATCAGCAGAAAACCCAACGAAACCAACCCATATGTTTTCAATCTCATTTGATGCTATTGATTAATTCAGTACTAATATCACCACCTAAGAAAGGTGGTGATATTAATAAAAACTCAGGAATCAGAATTTAATTCACCTCTCTAAAAAGGAACTTAATACCAGCTGTTTTAGCTAAATATAGATAAGTTCACCATTTATCCCTTAATAGCGCCCTTTATCCCATATACTTTATTGTTCAGGTATATCGAACTATTTTTGAGCCGACTTAATTCCATTCATCCCCAATTTTAAAGGTATTCATCAAGGACTTATCCTTTAATCGGGAATAAAAACATTTGAAAAATGAAATATATACAATTAATTATCACAGGACTTTATTTGATATTCATATTGGCAGCATGCTCACTGAATACTGAAAGGACAAAAAACTATGAGGGTAATTATACTATCGAGAAAATTAGTGTAAAAGGAGATTATTTTGTAGATCAATTAGGAAGGCAAGTTCTATTAAATGGAGTTAACCTTGTTAATAAAAATCCAAAGCAAGGCTATATCGGACCAGAAGGAGCCCAAGAGTTTGAGAGTTTCAAAAAGTGGGGTTTTAATGTTATCCGCCTTGGGATTATTTGGGATGGTTTAGAACCAGAGCCTGGTGTTTACAATGAAGAATATCTCAAAAAAATAGATGCCCAAATTGAATTGGCAAAAGCTAACGAGCTTTTCGTTTTCTTAGATATGCATCAGGATTTATTCAGTGTTAAATATAGCGACGGAGCTCCGGAATGGGCAACCCTTGATGAAGGTAAAGAACACATAACTGGCGCTGTTTGGAGCGATGCATACTTAATATCACCAGCCGTTCAAACCAGTTGGGATAATTTTTGGGCTAATAAGCCAGTTTCTGATGGAGTGGGAGTGCAGGACCGGTATGCCAAAGCATGGCAGCATGTGGTTAAAAGATACGCTGATAATCCAACAGTAATTGGAGTTGATATAATGAATGAACCATTTGCAGGATCAGAAGCCCTCATGTATATGCCGGTCATGTTTAATGCCTATGCCCAGATGATAAGTGCTGAAACAGGTAAAACAATATCTGTTGAAGAAGTGATGATGAAGTGGGCAGATACAAAGGGACGTTATGAGGCATTGAAAAATGTGGCAGATAAAGAAAGATTTGGCAAAGTAATGGATGCGGTTTATGAACTGAATAGTGCATTTGAATCAGGTCCGTTACAAGCATTTTATCAGAAAGTGGCCAATGCCATCCGTGAAGTCAGTAAGGATAAAATTCTGTTCTTTAACCATAGTTACTTTTGCAATAGTGGAGTGTACACTGCGTTGGAACCTTTTAAACTAAGCAATGGTGAGAAAGATTCGCAAATAGTATATGCTGCCCATGGATATGATTTGTTGGTAGATACAGATGAATTATCTAACTCAAGCGATGAGCGTTTGGAAATGATCTTCGAAAGAATTCATGCCAGCGGACAGCGTATGAACATTCCCGTTTTAATTGGTGAATGGGGAGCATTGGGTGGAGAATCCCCTGGTCGTTTAGGATTGGCTCACAAAAATTTACGACTTTTTGAGAGGTTCCTGTTTAATAATACCTATTGGGCATATCATCAGGGAACTGAAAAATATTCATATTTCAAATACGGGGTTGTACGTCCGTATCCGTATGTGATTGCCGGAAGTTTAAACGGATACGGCTACGAACCCGAAAGTGGCAAACTGACATGTAGTTGGAATGAAAAAGCCGAAATTGAAGCACCAACACGGATATATGTGCCGACATTGGCCGATGTTTCACACAAAAACATCGAAATCTCACCAGATGCCGGTAATATAGGATTTGAGCCAATAGAAGGAAGTGAAGCAGGTTACATCGTTATTGAACCGTTAGGAAAAAATCAAAAGCGTGAAATAACAATCCAGATGAAGGCCAGTGATTCTGAAGTAATTTCACTAACATCTGCAGAGTAGTAATACTAATATATTGAAAGCTTAATCCTTCAATACAGAAGAAAAGTGCAAATAAATCACGCAACGATGAAATATATAGGTCTGTTATTAATATTACTAATAGGTTCTTCAATAGAAGCGCAAACCAAACTCAACAAATACTACCCTGTTGAAGATTCGGCTGTGAAGCAAAAGCTGGATGATTGGCGAACACTCAAATTTGGTTTGTTTATGCATTGGGGCACCTACAGTCAATGGGGAATCGTTGAATCATGGGCTCTGTGCGCGGAAGATGAGCCGTGGTGTCGACGTGAGAATCCCAATTATGAAGCATTTAAACGTGATTATGTCGCTTTGAAAAAGACATTTAATCCAACCAAATTTAATCCTGAGAAATGGGCTGAGGCTGCCAATAAAGCAGGAATGAAATACATGGTTTTTACCACCAAGCATCATGATGGTTTCAATATGTTTGATACGCAACTGTCTGATTACAAAATAACCTCGAAGGAATGTCCCTTTCATACCAATCCAAAGGCAGATGTAACAAAAGCCATTTTTGATGAGTTCAGAAAAAAGGATTTTATGATTGGAGCCTATTTGTCAAAGCCGGATTGGCATAATGAAAACTTCTGGTGGCCGAATTTTACCACACCAGATCGTAACGTGAATTATAGCATCGAGAAATATCCGGAGCGGTGGCAGGCCTTTGTTGATTTTTTCCATGGGCAGGTCGATGAACTAATGACCAACTATGGACAGGTTGATATTTTATGGATGGATGGCGGATGGGTGCGACCCTTGACGAAAGGACAAAAGAAACTCATCAACTTTATTAATGGCTTATTTCTAAAAAGTGGATATACCCAGTTAAATATTCCACAGGATCAGGATTTGAAAATTTCAGAAATGGCCAGTAAGGCAAGGGAAAAACAACCAGGACTACTTGTAGTAGATCGCCATATTGAAGGACCCAATGAAAATTACCTGACACCTGAACAGTTTATACCGGATCGTTACTTCGAAGAGCCGTGGGAATCGTGTATAACCCTGAGTGGTTCATGGTCTTATACTCCCAATGGTGTTTATAAGTCGTCACGCGAAGTGATTCATATGTTATGTGATGTGGTATCAAAAAATGGTTCCTTACTGCTTAATGTTGGACCAAGCCCTGAAGGAACCTGGCCTGATGAAGTGTATCAGCGCTTTGAAGAAATAGGAGAATGGATGTCAGTTAACGGTGAAGCTATCTACAATACAACTGGTCGTAAAAAGTTTGGACATGGCAAGGAGCGCTATTCCGTTAATAGTGATGGAAGTGTAAATGCATTTTACCTGGTTGATAAAGATGAGAAGTTGACGGAAACAATATCTTTTACTGCATTGAAAATCAGGAAAGATCAGACGATAAAACTACTGGGATACGATGGCAACCTTAAATGGAATAAAAAGGGTGGAGCCATTCATATTAATATTCCTGATGAAATTCGTAATTCAGACAAAGAATATTACGCATTGGTATTTAAACTTGCTGACAAATAGTTGATAATGTTATGTGTAAACAAAAGCTTTCGGGACTCATGTCGCCTGTGAGCTTTTGTTTTTATTGATTATCGATCTATAAATGAATGGATCGTAATTAATTGGTATCATCAAGATGAAGAACTCTATATAATCAGTTAGCATACATTTTGTTTTTCAATTGATTTGTTCTTTTATCTTTATGGAATAAGAGAATCGTTTAATTTAGAAGAATAGCATGGAAGCATTTTTTATTGTAGGTATCGTACAAGTTGTTTTTTCAATTATTCTGATTGGACGTAATAAAGAGTTAATACTTGCTGATAAGATTTTGATTTTATTTCTGGCAGCTTGTGGAGTAGAGTTAGCATATTCGTTATTCAACTTTGTGTATGCAACCGAATTACCTGACTTTATTGTGTTTCCACTTCTTTTTGGTCCATTGATTTATATCTATTCTCACATTCTCACCTCTGAACATGGGCATTTGCCACACAGGTTTTTTTTACATTTTCTGCCTTTTATAGTATTTGGAAGCCTTGCCCTTATATGGCACCGTCAATTTGATACATGGAAGATTCCATTCCCTAACGGAAGTTCGATAGGTATCATTTATGTTATAAACTTTAATTTTTTCCTGATACAATCCATATATTACTGGAGAGTAATCAGAGTGCGCCTGGCAAAGCACAAAGAAAACGTTAAAGATACCTATTCGATAGACTCTCCACATCTTAATCTTTCATGGTTAAGATGGCTGAGTAAGTTTGTTTTTGGTGGTTTTGCCTTATTTATTATCATCGACACCCTATTTTATATGTCTAATATTATTCTTTTCGATGGTGCTATTTTCTTGCACTGCGGGTTGTTGGTTGCCATTTATTCGTTTAGTTTTTGGGGATTTCGACAAGATGCGATTTTTGAAGGGCAACAATTCGAGCGTTATGAAAAGACGGAAGGTATGAATGAGCCTGTAGCTGAGGAGTTACCTCAAAATGAGGATAAAGATATCGAACGTTTATTGCATTACCTGGTAACAGAAAAACCGTTTTTACAACGGAATCTGACGATCGGTGATCTGGCAGAAGCCTTAAATATGGTTCAATATAAATTGTCAGAGTTAATGAATGTAAAGTTAGAAAAGAACTTTTTTACCTTAATCAATGAGTACCGGGTGGAGGAGGCGAAACGGCGTATTCTGACTCCCGAATATCAGAATTATACTTTGGCAGCTATTGGCTTTGATTCAGGTTTTAATTCTAAATCTTCCTTTCACGATTTGTTTAAAAAATATACTGGTTTAACACCAGCTCAGTTTCGAAAGGGGAATATGCCATCATAAAGAAAAGTGTGAGCTTAAGTATATATGTTAGTTGAAATTAATGCTCTGTAATTCAGTTGTTTTAGCTAATCTGGAGCTTTTCATTTTATTATTTGGACATGGTTTGGACTTTAATGAATGCGATTGATAAGGTGCCTGCTAATTTTGTCTGTGTAATAATATATACCTCACAAAATGAAGAATTGCATTGTAATCATCTTAATTGCACTTTCACTGAATAATAGCAGTTGTCAGAGATCTTATAAACGCTTACCTAAATATCATTCATCAGAAATCAAAGCAGATCGTGTTCCTGTCATGAACTCAGATTTGAATATTACCACAGATGGAGATCAGTTCATTGATCCAAGCGGACGTACAATGTTTCTTCGGGGAATTAATCTGGGTGGAAGCTCCAAAGTGCCTTATTCTCCAAGAATGGGATCACATGTTCAGGACGGATTCTATAACGGGAAAGATATTTCTTTTGTTGGCAGGCCATTTCCGCTGAATGAGGCTGATACCCATTTCAGACGATTAAAAGAATGGGGTTTTCATTTTCTACGATTCATTGTTACCTGGGAAGCGATAGAGCATGAAGGACCGGGAATATACGATACGGACTATCTTGATTATATCGAAGCGGTTATTTCAAAAGCCAATGAATATGGCTTGAATGTATTGATTGATCCGCATCAGGATTTATGGAGCCGGCACACAGGAGGTGATGGCGCACCCATATGGACGATGGAGGTGGCGGGTATGAATCCACGTAATTTTCATGAAACAGGTGCGGCCTTTGTTCATAATGTTTGCGGAGATCCTTATCCTCAAATGATATGGTTTAGTAACTATTATAAATTGGCATCAACAACCATGTTTACCTTGTTTTTCGGAGGAAATGATTTTGCTCCAAATTTGAAAGTGAACGATCAATCCATACAGAATTATTTGCAGGAACACTATATTAAGGCAATGCAGGAAGTTGCCAGGCGT
Organism: Carboxylicivirga sp.; assembly: GCF_982718395.1. Lineage (NCBI taxonomy): Bacteria > Pseudomonadati > Bacteroidota > Bacteroidia > Marinilabiliales > Marinilabiliaceae > Carboxylicivirga > Carboxylicivirga sp. The sequence continues at coordinate 10,370 of NZ_CEXQWX010000042.1, read as the reverse complement.
GTTGCTCATTTACCCAATGTAGTTGGCTTTGAGCTAATGAATGAGCCATCATCCGGTTTCCTTGGACTTGAAAACATAGAAGAACCATTTAATACAGATATTTTAGGTGCGGTGCCAACACCATTTGAAGGAATGCTTTTGGGAGATGGAAATACAGTGCCAATAGATAGTTTTAGTATGGGAGCCTTTGCATTAAAAGATGAGGGCAAAGTAGTACTTAACGCGGGTAAGCTCTCTGCGTGGAACAATATTGATGGCTGTATTTGGAAACAGCATGGAGTTTGGGAGTACGATAACAATAGTCAACCTACAGTTATAGATAAAGATTACTTTTCATTGAATGATGATGATTTTAATAAGCGTTATTACGAACCTTTTGCAGTGAAATATGCTCAGGTCATCAATGCAGTTAACCCCGATTGGCTGATATGTGTTGATAATGTCCTGTTTCCCTTACCGCATCCATTGCCTGATCTGAAGAAATACAGCAATGTTAAGTGGATAAACGGTTCTCATTGGTACGATGATGTGACACTGGTTAAGAAAAAGTACTGGCCATTCTTAGGTTTGGTCGAAGGTAAAGTTATCGTTGGATCAAGTACCGTTCGAAAGGCTTACGAAAAAGTATTGAGCGATATGATTGATGAAACCCATGAGAAATATGGAGATGTCCCGTCTTTGTTAGGTGAATTTGGAATTCCCTTCGATCTGAATAAAGGAAAAGCATATAGAACAGGTGATTTCTCAAAGCAAGAGAAGGCATTGGATCGATGCTTTAATATCGTAGAAAAGAACCTTCTTCATTACACATTATGGAATTATACTGCTGATAACAACAACGAGCGAGGTGATCACTGGAATGGGGAAGATTTATCCGTATTCAGTCTTTCGCAGCAGCAAGATAAAACAGACATAAACAGTGGAGGACGAGCATTGGAAGCTGCTGTCAGACCATATCCTAAAAAGATAAATGGTGAGTTAATAGAGTATGCATGGGACTATAAAAAACAGGAAGTAACCATTAAGTTTAGAACAGGCGAAGTATCTGATTTTCCGACGGAAATTCATTTACCACCATATATTTTCGATGATGAATTTTATGTATATTCATCGGGCGATCAGTTGGCATATGATGCCGTGGAAGATATACTGATGTACTGGCCGCAAACAAAAGGGCAGCATCAGTTAACCATTACAAAAAAGTAAAACTATATAATGAACGAAGAAGAAGTAACTCTTAACAAAGTGAACTTGCATGATGAGCTTGCCAAGGTAATACAGCAGCAGAAGTGCTTCTTTCGATCAGGCAAAACATTATGTGTTCAAAACCGGATAAAAAAACTTAAAGCGCTTAAGGAAGTTATCATTAAATACGAGCAGGAGATATACTCAGCGTTAAAGATCGACCTGAACAAACCTGAGCAGGAAGCCTTTCTTGGGGAGTTTATGGGTACCATTCATGAGTTAGATACTAGCATAAGCAAATTAAAGAAATGGAGTAGAAAGAGTGGAGCGGCATCTCCTTTATTGTTATTTCCTTCAAAAGCTTGGGTAACTCCCGAACCATACGGTCAAGTATTAATTATATCACCATGGAATTATCCATTAGATTTGTGCCTGTCTCCTTTGATCGGGGCCATAGCTGCTGGTAACACCGCTGTAGTGAAGCCATCAGAACTAACGCCAAACACTTCGGCGCTTATTGATGTGATGGTAAAGGAGGTGTTTGAAACAGAGTATGTGAGTGTGCATTTGGGTGGTATTGAGTTATCCACTGCTTTATTGCAATGTCGGTTCGATTATATCTTTTTTACCGGAAGCGTTGAAGTAGGGCGCATAGTAATGAAGGCCGCATCGAAATATCTGACTCCGGTCACATTAGAACTCGGAGGAAAATGCCCGGTAATTGTAGATGAGCATGTGAATATAAAGCAAGTGGCCAAATGTGTTGCATGGGCTAAATATTTCAACGCTGGACAGTCATGCGTGGCACCGGATTTTATATTGCTTCCGTATAATCAGGAAAATGATTTTATCAGTTGTTTCACTGATTACACCAAGGAGTTTCTCAACAGTGGTTTGGGTGATTACACGCGAATCATTAATAAAAAACACTATGAGCGATTAACAGCTTATCTGATCCAGGGCGAAATTTTATATGGTGGTATTTGCAGTGAGGATACCTTACAAATAACACCAACTCTCATAAAGCCGGAGTCGATGGATTGTGAATTAATGCAGGAAGAGATTTTTGGTCCTGTTTTACCGGTTATCACTTACAATTCATTGGACGAAGCCCTGGAGATTATTAACTCAAGAGAGAAGCCTTTAGTAATCAACATTTTTTCACAAAAGAAACAGTTTGTAAAGCAAGTCACAATGAGCACCTCCTCAGGTAATGTGTGTATCAATGATGTGTTATTAAACTATGTGAATAAAAATCTGCCTTTTGGCGGTGTCGGTAATAGCGGGATTGGCAAGTACCATGGTAAAGCGTCCTTCGATACTTTTAGCCATTACAAATCGGTGCATCAGAAAAAAGCGCCTGATTTACCATTCCGTTATCCACCCTATGATCGCTACCAATTACTGCGACGATTTAAAAAATTACTTAATAAAAATATTTAATTCTGACTATGAGTGCAAATACATTTTCCATCTCATCTTATCACGATGTTAAAGAGATATATCAAAAACTTAAGCAATTAATCAACCAACCTATCCGACCGGTGAAGCGGGAACAGATGGAAAGTTATCTGAAGTTTTTTGAGGATGAGTGTCAAACATCTAAAAAGATGATTGAAGAAGCGCAATCATTTATTCCCGGAGGCGTGCAACATAACCTCGCCTTTAATTATCCTTTCCCTTTGGTATTTACAAAGGCCGAGGGTGCTTATTTATATGATGCTGATGGTCATCAATACATTGACTTTCTTCAGGCAGGAGGACCAACTGTATTGGGCAGTAACTATCCGGCGGTTAAAGAAAAGGCACTTGAAACTATTAAGGAGTGCGGGCCGTCCACCGGTTTGTTTCATGAGTATGAGCTGAAAATTGCCGAATTTATCTGTAAAAATTTTAAAGTGGTTGATAAATTCCGCATGTTAGGTAGTGGAACAGAGGCAGTAATGGCTGCTATCCGCGTGGCACGATTGGCTACCGGTAATAAAAAAGTGATCAAAGTGGGAGGAGCTTACCATGGATGGAGTGATCAGATGGTATACGGCATGCGTATCCCCGGAACAGGCCGTTTTGAAGCACATGGTATTCCTCGAAGTTGTTCAAAGCACACGCAAGAGGTGAAGCCAAACAACATTGCCACATTGGAGCACAAACTGAAAATGAACCGACTACGGGGCGGTACTGCCGCTGTTATTGTGGAGCCCATTGGCCCTGAGAGCGGAACGCGTCCGGTCGAATTTGATTATAATGCAAAAGTACAGGCACTTTGTAAGAAGTATGGTGCCCTGTTTATCTTCGATGAGGTAGTTACAGCTTTCCGGGTAGGTATTTCGGGAGCACAAGGATATTATAATGTTGAGCCGGACTTAACTGTATTTGGTAAGGTTGTGGCAGGAGGTTATCCGTCAGCAGGTGGGCTTGGAGGTAAAGACGAATACATGGCTTATTTGGCAGCCGGTTTGCAGGGAGCCAAAAAAAGAGCAATGGTTGGCGGAACAATGGCAGCCAATCCATTGAGTTCGGCAGCTGGCTATTATACTTTATTGGAAATAGAAAAGAACAATGCCTGTGAGAAAGCCGGAAGAGCAGGGGACAGGCTAACCAAAGGCCTGCAGGAATTGATTACCAAATACAACTTGCCCTTCGTAGCTTATAATCAGGGTTCCGTTTGTCATCTCGAAACATCAGCAACCATGTTTGTTGAGGTAAATCTTAAAAAACCATGGACTCTGCCAAAAGCGCTGAAAGAGATTAAGTCGCGTAAACACATGATGGAAGAAATGGGGGCCGCCTATATGGCCGAAGGTTTGGTTACACTCGCTGGCAGCCGTATGTATACCAGCATGGCTGATACCGACGAGGTGATTGACGATGCATTAGTGCGATTTGAGAGAGTGTTTAAGCATATCGAAGGGGTCGATTGATGAATTCTGTAGGTGAAAAATATGTGATTGCTCACGATGTGGGAACTAGCAGTGTAAAATCGGTGTTGGTGAATCGGAGTGGGCAAATCATTACAACAGCTAAAGCCGGGTACGATTTTCATTATCCACATCCCGGATGGGTGGAGCAAAATCCTGAAGATTATTGGCAAGGCATTGTTTCGAATACCCGCCAGCTAATGACAGAATCGAAAGTGGATGGAAGTCTTGTTTTGGGGATGGTATTTTCGACTCAGGCCATGGGCATCATTGCATTGGATAAAGAAGATAAGCCGCTGAACAACAACATTACCTGGGTAGATGGCAGAGCTGAAGATCAGGCACGGCAATTAATGAACCTGCTGGGTGGTAAAACCATCTTTAAGAAATTGATTGGAGTAGAAATTACTGGTAAGGATGTAATTCCCAAATTAAGATGGATGAAGCAAAAAATGCCGGATGTGTACAATCGTACCAAAACCATTGTTGATGTCAATGGCTATCTCAAGTTCAAAGCAACAGATAAAAAGGTATTTGAATGGTCGGGAGCATGCTCCTATGGATTCGACGTTAAAAAGAAAGACTGGGAGCGTTTATTATTTAAGGTAGCGGGAATCGATGTTAAGAAGTTCCCACCTTTAGTGAAATCAACCGATAAGGTAGGAACTTTATTGCCAGAGGTAGCAGCCGAAATGAACCTTCCTTCAACTGTTGGTGTATATGGTGGCTGTGATGATACTCAAAGCGCAGCAATAGGTTCGGGTGCAAATGGCGAAGGTGAAGCACATATCTACCTGGGTACTTCGGCCTGGGCAGGAATAATTACTTCCCGCAACCTGAAGCATAAAAATGGAGCTGCTGTATTACAGAGTGCCGATCCGGAAAAAAATATCGTAGTTGGTATTACCGAGTCGGCAGGATCTAACTTCGATTGGATGATTGAAAAATTCTACCATTATGAAAAAAATGACCCTCGCGTAACGGATATCTATTCTTTTATTGATCAGGAAACAAAAGGAATACCGGCGGGATCTGACAACCTGATCTTTACACCCTGGTTATTGGGCGAACGTTGTCCGGTCAGCACCACGACAACACGAGGCACTGTGTTTAACCTGGGATTGGAACATTCGCGTGGTCACCTGGTTAATGCCATGCTCGAGGGGGTCGGATTTAACCTGAGGTGGATATTTGATAACTTTAAACAGGATTTTGGTTTTAAACCTTCAAGGATAAGAGCTATTGGTGGTGGTTCAGTCAATGAAAAATGGATGCAGGGTATTGCCAATATAACGGGTTTAAATGTTGAAACAGTTGAAAACCCGACCATATCGGGTGCCATGGGAGCGGCAGTCTGTGTTTTTGTAGCCGAAGGTGTTTTTAACTCCTTTGATGATGTCAACGCTTTTATCAGACAAAAAGCCGTTTACAAGCCTGATCCGGATCAAAAGGAACTGTACGAGCGACTGTTTACATCTTATAAAGCCGTTTATAGAGGATTGAAAAAAGCTTATGCTCAAGCGAATCTCGATCGATTTAACATAACTAATATCTATAATGGATAAAAGCACTACATTATCAGATGAATAAAGAATATACACATCGTGTAAATTGTCTTAAATCTAATGTCTTGCGTCTTAAATCTTCATTATAACACGATTAATCTAAACAAATGGAAAAAAAAATATTACCATATAAAGAACAAGTAATTGAAGGCGGTAAACGATTATTGGCCGAAGGATTAGTCGCACGCACATGGGGCAATATCAGCATCCGAATCGATGATACATATATGCTGATAACACCCAGCGGACGACCTTATGAAGAATTAACAACCGATGATATTGTACTGGTTAACTACCACACTTCTAAGTACGAAGGACCCATTAAACCATCGTCAGAAAAGGAGCTGCACTGCGAAATCTACCGGACTCGCAAGAAGATTAACGCAGTTATTCATACTCATCAGATGAATGCCTCAACCGTGGCAGCGGCCAGACGCGAGGTACCGCCAATTTTAGATGATCAGGCCCAGATCATAGGCCCTAACGTGCGTGTGGCCGATTATGCTTTGCCATCCACAAAAAAAATAACTCGGGTCACCGTGAAAGCCCTTAAAGGGCGTAATGCTGCTCTAATGGCCAATCATGGTGCAGTTTGTGTGGGGCGTGACTTAGATGAGGCCTTTGTAGTGTGCCAGGTATTGGAAAAAGCCTGCAAAGCATTTATTGAAGCTGAGTTTTTAGGAGGTGCTAAAAGTATAAATAAATTTGAAGCCTGGGTGATGCATCAGTTTTATTTAAAGAAGTATTCAGCTAAGACAAAGAGTAATAAGAAATAAAATAATCAACTTGTGTAGAAAAATCCCGATCCCGACTTTGTGTGGGATCGGGATTTTCTATGCTCAATTAAATGTTCTTATTTCGCAACGTTAGTTGAATACTAACTTTTTTAATATAACATAGATACAGTCTATACCAAGCTCATTCACCATTTTAGTGACTAAGGAGAACGGAGTAAGAATTTACTTTCTTTAACTTCCGATATATTACAAAATTCATTATTGAAAATTCTTCAACTCACTAGGCATAGAAGGGATATCCCCTTTTTTGAATTCTCTTGTAAGATTAATTAAGCTTTTTTTTGGATTTTTCTTTGAATAGATGACAAGAAATCGTTTATCCTTACATAGTTTGATGTCGTCCTCACATTCAGGGAATTTAATATATGGCCCATTAATTTCTCTAGAGTATTTATAATTGCCCACAATGAACTCGTAAGTCAAGTAAGTATTAGGCCCAATACCAAATTCATTATAGTCAATTATCCAGCCTAATGTTTGGTCATAATCATTAATAACAATTTGTTTATCGCATTGATTTAACCCGAAGGGAATTAATAGTAATGATACAATTAGAATAACGATTAATCTATAATATAAATCATTCCTTGTCATGGTATTAACTATTTTAGATATTCTTTAATTGTTCAACCATCTTAGGTTGTATATGGTCTCTAACCCCTTTTTTAAAGAGAGTAATAGTATATTTTACAGCCCAATCTATGCGAAGTCTGCAGCTACAGAATAAATTTGTTTTGAAAAGCCACACTATCTTTAAAGTAGCTTTCTATTCTCAATTAAATGTTCTTGCTTCGCAATATAAGTTGCAAACTAACTTTAATAGACGACATAGATACAATCTATGCCGAGCTCCACTCATTAGTTAATGATTATAATGATCAGGTTAAAGATCCATTTTAAGGTATTAACAAAGCCACGTTGTTTTCAGCGTGGCTTTGTTAATATTCTTAAATTATAGATTTTCCACAAGGTTAAAGATTAATTTAGTAGCTCCAATTAATATTAGATTTAAAAATATAATTACGAGTTCATTTTTAATTTTGCATTTATTACTAAATAAAGTCACTACAAAGAGTATAAACAATGGTAGGTAGTATGACCTTACAACAATATTACCAGTACTTGAAAAAGTGAACAATAACCTTTCCATTAGTATACCATAAATTATAAATTTCTCAAGTTGTTTCGAAAATGGTTTCTCTTTTATATTACAATAACCTAGGTATGAAATACACAAGGAATAGGTAATTATAAGTAACCAATTTTTTAATTCATATGGGAAAGTATAAAATATAACCGATAAATCTTGAAGAATAAATATCAAAATTAATCTCAACGCTATTATTAATCCTAAGAGAATTAAAGCGTAATCTTTATAATACTTAATCATTGTCTTCATTAAAAATCAATTACAACTTTATTAACATCATTTTCATCCATATATTCAAAAATTCTTTGAAAAAAGTTCACATCAATAACCACCTTTGTATTATCCTGTTTAGCTTCACTTTCAGAACTGTCAGTCTCAGATGTTGCATCAGGGAGATGAAAAATCCCGATCCAGACTGTGTGCGGGACCGGGATTTTCTATGCTCATTTAATAGTTCTTAATGTTAGTTGCAAACTATTTTTAGCTTAACTTATTTTTTCAAATACATCAAAAAATTCGTCGGTTTCAATTAAACTCCCTATTACACTTTCTAGACATGCATGCTTGAGAGATTGTACAATAACACTATTAGATGCCCAAAAGTAGCTTCCGTTGTTACATTCACCGCTTATCGAATATTGTTGCATTATATATTCTATATTCTTTAATGTGAAAAATGTTGCAATATATTTTGATGAATTATAATGAACTTGGATGTCAACATTATCATTATATTCATCTTTCACCTCATCGATAAATTCAATCCTATATTTCTGCATTAGAATATTTTTAGTATTTCTTTAATTACCTGAGCTTCATTCGACTTATTAGCATAACCTATTATTTCAACTCCTTCTTTCGAGTTTTTAAAGAAGATTCTGGCTCCATCTCTGTGCCTTAAATAGCTTATTCCTTCTTTTAAATTCTTTGTCCCAATACCTAGGTTAAGATTACCCTTACTTAATTCTCTTAATAAATTTAAGAATCCTTTAGGGTTAGACTTCCAAGCTTTTAATGCGGCCTTTATTAATTTCGGATTCCTTAATATTATAGAGGAAACTTTAATTGTATTCATACTTGGCGCGGGACCAATACCTCCCATTGGCACAAGGCCTATAATATTCCCAGCGTCATCTATATAATACTCTATACCAGTATCGGGATCAGACCATTGACGATTTCCTCCATTATTAATTTTATTTGCAAAATCCCAAAAGTTGCCAGCATATTCTGGACCTTTAACTCTTTTGGTACTTCCTAATTCTTCCCAGTTATTAAATTGCTCTTGAGTAACCCATCCTCCATGTCGATGATAAATATTACCATCTTTATCCTTATCTCCATGCTTAGGTTTCTCATCTTCCTTTTTTTTCTTTTCTTTATCATTATTTTCCTTTTCATCTACTTCATCTTCTGCACCCATTCCAAGAAAGTCAGTATATCGAATTGGATTATTATAAGCATATAAAAATGGTGATTGATTGCTGTAATCTTCAACAAGTGGATCTATAGTAGTAAATCTTGCTATCGCCGGGTCATACATTCTGGCTCCATAGTCATACCAGTCTAATCCGCTTCCTTCAAACTCGTTAGTCTGAAGCTCCTTGCCATTGTAAAGATATTGATTCTGCTGGTAATTCAAACCCCCGGCATTAAAATTCTCCTGGTTCATCACCATGCCGAAGGGGTAGTAGTTGCTGACCTGTACCAGGTCCGTTGCCCCCGGTATATTACTGCCGCCAAAAGTCACACGCGTATTGCCCAGGTGATCTTTTAAATAATACTCAAAATGCCAGCGCGTGCCCTCACCTTCTTCCACCGGTATGGCACGACCTTCCTCAGTAGAGAAAAAGCTCAGCTGCCCGTTGGTATATACCCGGTTACCGATGTATTCAGTCGTGGTATTCTCCGAGCTAGATACTAAAAATCCCGACGCTTCTGCCGGGATTTTCTATGCTCGTTTAAATGTTCTTACATCGTTATGTTAGTTACAAACTAACTTTTATCAAGAACGAAGTCAAAGTCTTCACTCAGTAGTGGGCTCTGTAATGATAGCTTTTCTTTTCTTGTATAGTATATAATATACAGCCAGAATTAAAACAGATATTAGGTTTATTCCGAAATATAATCCTGCTGATTTATTATTATAATACAAAGTAAAAATCATACTCCATGGATCCACTCTAACACCACCACTAACATTATTCACATACTCAAAATAAGGAATAATTTGAAGACCACTAGAGATTTCTAACATCAATCCCAATACCTTAACTTTAAATATCTGAAAAATTGAGAATATATAATTAAACTTCAAGTATAATACCAAAGGTTTTGATGAAATAATTAATTCTACATTAGTAATCAATACTAAAATAAATAAAAATGTTATAATCGAATAAAACACTAAATAACCAAGACCTAAACCCTCTAAGTGATTAATAATTAAGTTCATGACAGAATAGATAATTGTCAATGCATATATGCTTTGATATATGGCGATAGACTTAAGAGCTAATTTACTATACATATACAATAATTTTCATCTTGTTTTAATTAGAAGAAACTCTAGAAGAACTGCTTTGACTTGTCAATTCCTCATATTTTGTTTCGATAAATTCTTCTGCAAAATTAAGGAAATTGTCAAATGCTCTTACTATAGCGTCAATATTAACTTTACCAACTGGGAGAGGAACTTCATTATCCTTAGCTTCAACTTTCTGAGTGACGGAACCATATCCAGGCACTGCTACAT
>NZ_CEXQWX010000041.1:0-39755 GCF_982718395.1 Carboxylicivirga sp. | reverse complement strand
CAGACCGCCAAGGTCCACGTCGGCATGGAGATGACCGAAAACCTCCGGTGGCTTTCTGCCGTTTTTGCCCAACATGTAATTTATAGTCAAACGATAAGACTTTAGGAGCCTCTGTAAATGGAATTCCCATCAATGTATTTTGTCTTGGATTTTTTGGATCGGTAATAGGATCTTCCATCTGACCAAGAAAGATACTGCCCGATGCAACTGCCTTCACATTGATTATACCCAACACAACCACTTTCTTTAAATTGGTTTCTAGGCGAGCGCAATATCCATCGCCTCTTTTTTCCTTGTAGACTGATTGGTTAGCTGCAGCAACACCGACTTCGGCACGTACATTTGACGTTGCCCAAGGTGTAAGCTCTTCCAAAGTGCTCTCAATATTCTGGTACTCTTCATTATTTGGTCCTGGTTCGGAATAAATGACTTCCTTTCCTCCCAATAAGCGTGATTCTTTGACATTGCGTGACCACCAGCTATCTAAGTTACTGTAAGGGATCTGTCCATTTGCATCGAAAGTATGCTCAATAGGCTTCTGAGCCATTCCAGCAAACATAGTTAAGGAAAATAAGAAGGAGGCTAATACAATAATCTTATTACGCATAAAACACTTCATTAAGAAATAATCTAGATGTCCGGTATCAATTACCTTGCCAACAAAGATTTTCGTAATTACGATTCACTTCCTAAGATTCGCATTTTTTTCTCTTTTCCGCTGATTACACAGATTCACGTAGATTTTCATTCACCGAAATAGATAAAACTATTTTCAGCGAAAATCAGCATTATCTGCGGGCTGTAAAATTCCGCTTGCGGAATTAAGACTCTTACATATTTCTTCGATATTGACCTCCTACCTCATACAGGGTTTGTGTAATCTGCCCTAGCGAGCAATACTTAACAGTCTCCATCAATTCTTCAAAAATATTTTCATTGCTTAACGCTACTTCCTTTAACCTCGCCAGCTTCTCTGCTGCTTTTTCGGTATGTCTTGAATGGAATTGCTGAAGCGATGTCAATTGATGCTGCTTTTCTTCTTCTGTGCTTCGAATTACTTCACGCGGTAGAATGGTTGGCGATCCCATACTTGAAAGAAATGTATTAACCCCTATCAACGGTAGTTCTCCGCTATTTTTGACCCGCTCATAGTGCAGCGATTCTTCCTGAATCTTACTGCGCTGATAATTTGTTTCCATAGCTCCCAATACACCACCCCGACTATTAATTCGCTCAAATTCTAATAGCACTGCTTCTTCAACCAGGTCGGTTAACTCTTCGATAATAAACGAGCCTTGCAATGGATTTTGATTTTTTGCAAGACCTAATTCACGATTGATAATTAGCTGGATGGCCATTGCCCGTCTGACAGACTCTTCGGTAGGAGTAGTAATTGCCTCATCATACGCATTGGTATGTAACGAGTTACAATTGTCATAAATAGCATACAAAGCCTGAAGGGTTGTACGAATATCATTAAACTCGATCTCCTGGGCATGCAAGGATCGACCTGAGGTTTGAATATGGTATTTAAGTTTCTGAGACTTTTCACTACCTCCATATTTGTGCTTAATGGCTTTGGCCCAGATAAGGCGTGCCACCCTTCCTATTACCGAAAATTCGGGATCGATTCCATTGGAAAAGAAGAAAGATAAGTTGGGCGCAAAATCATCGATGTGCATGCCTCTCGAAAGATAATACTCCACATAAGTAAAACCATTGGCAAGCGTAAAAGCCAATTGGGTTACAGGATTTGCACCTGCCTCGGCAATGTGATAACCCGAAATGGAAACAGAGTAAAAATTCCTGACTTGATTTCGAATAAAATACTCTTGCATATCGGCCATCATCTTTAGCGAAAAATCTACCGAATAGATGCAGGTATTTTGAGCCTGATCTTCCTTCAGAATGTCAGCCTGTACGGTTCCTCGTACCGCATTCAATGCATTATTCCTAATGTTAGAATAAATTGTTTCATCCAATAGTTCATTTCCCGGAATACCTAAAAGCTTTAATCCTAATCCACTGTTACCTTCAGGCATTGGAGCATTGTAACTTACCTCATCTTTTTTAAGGGCATCTTCGTCAAGCTTATTTTCTGAAAAGTATTTTTCAACTTGCTGATCAATTGCTGTATTCAGAAAGAATGCCGTTAATACAGGTGCGGGACCATTGATGGTCATACTTACTGATGTTAAGGGATGACATAAATCGAAACCAGAATAGAGTTTTTTTACATCATCCAGTGTAGCGATTGAAACACCAGAATTGCCCACCTTTCCATAGATATCTGGTCGTTTATCTGGGTTTTCGCCGTAAAGTGTCACTGAATCAAATGCGGTAGATAGGCGTTTGGCCAGCTGACCTGCAGATAAATAATGGAATCTTTTGTTTGTTCGTTCAGGACCTCCTTCACCGGCAAACATTCTTGTTGGGTCTTCATTTTCCCGTTTAAATGGAAAGACACCTGCTGCAAAAGGAAATTTGCCGGGAAAATTCTCCTTTAATTGCCACCTTAAAATATCCTCCCAGTTTTTATACCCGGGAACGGCTATTTTTGGTATCCGCATATGTGATAAAGACTCTGTAAATGTTTTAACCTTTATCTTTTTCCCTCTGGAGTTAAATGTAAAATGCTCATCGCTATAATTTCTTAAAATTGCATCCCACTGATCAATCAAAGCACGATTCTCTGCATTAAGCAGTTTTTCATGACGCTCTATTTCGCTTTCCAAGGCCGAAGTGTCTTCTCCATTCTTTCGCAATAATTCCGCACTTTGCGTTAAAGCATATAATTTACCAGTTATAGTGGATTGCTCCTCAGTTTCACGATTATATTTCCGAACCGTTTCACAAATCTCGGACAGATAACGCACACGATCAGGTGAAAGAATAACATTCATCTCGGCTTCTTTTTGTCGAATTGTGCCTCTTTGAACCGGTAATTGTGGATAGGCTTCTAAAAGTGCTGACTTTAATGACTGATAAAACTCATTGACACCTTTGTCATAAAAATGAGATGCATTAGTAAGGTAAACGGGCATATCATCCACTGATTGATCCCATAAATTTCTGTTACGTTGTATTTGTTTTTTTACATCACGCAACGCATCCTGGGCTCCTTGTTTGTCAGATTTGTTAATTACAACAAAATCAGCAAAATCGAGCATGTCAATTTTCTCCAATTGCGATGGTGCACCAAATTCAGGTGTCATCACATAAAGCGAAAGATCGCAGTAATCAATAATCTGCGAATCGGCCTGACCAATACCTGAAGTTTCAAGAATAATTAAATCAGAACCAGCTGCCTTTAATAAAGCAACACTATCACTTAGATGCAGAGCTATTGGCTGTTTTGCATCGCGGGTTGCCATTGAGCGCATAAAAACGTTCGGATGGTGAATGCTGTTCATACGTATACGGTCACCTAAAAGTGCTCCTCCGGAACGGCGCTTACTCGGATCAATGGATACGATGGAAACCTTCATATCTGGTGCATCTGTCACCAGACGCCTGATCAGCTCATCTATTAAGGACGACTTCCCTGCTCCACCGGTTCCTGTAATACCAATCACAGGCACATTCTTGTCTTTGCTTTTCGCAACTGAATTTATATCGTCTGCTGAATGCTTTTCATTCTCTATAAAGGTCAGGAAACGGGCTAATTTAAGCGTCTCTTCAAAATCAGGTAACGTTTTAGCATCTTCAACATTTGGCAAGCTATAATCCGATTTTAACAACACTTCATTCACCATTCCCTGTAGACCCATTACTCGTCCATCGTCTGGTGAATAGATTCTTGCAATACCGTGTTCATGAAGCTCTTTTATTTCATCGGGTAGTATAACGCCACCTCCGCCTCCGAATATTTTTATATGTCCAGCTCCCTTTTCCTGAAGTAGATCGTACATATATTTAAAAAACTCAATATGCCCTCCTTGATAGGAGGTAACAGCAATCGCCTGCACATCTTCCTGGATGGCACAATCCACAATTTCTGATACAGAACGGTTGTGCCCCAAGTGGATCACTTCGGCTCCTGATGCCTGCATTATTCTGCGCATAATATTAATCGCTGCGTCGTGTCCGTCAAACAAAGAGGTCGCAGTAACGATTCGTATCATATTTTTGGATTTATATACTGTATCCATAATGCCAGACTTAAATTTCCATATTCTGAGCAATGAGCTCCGCTATATCCAGATTTATTACCTCACTATCTTTACCTGCAAATTTAATCCCATCGCTTAGCATTGTCATGCAAAACGGACAAGCGGTAGCAACAATATCAGCTCCAGTAGCTAAAACATCAGAGGTTCGTTCCTCATACACTTCTTTATTACCTTTCTCGGTTTCTTTAAACATTTGTGCACCACCAGCACCACAACACAACGAAAAACTTTTTGCCCGCTTCATTTCTTTATAGTCAACAGTGATATTATTCAGGACTTTACGGGGGGCTTCATAAATTCCATTCCCTCTGCCTAAATAGCAAGGATCGTGAAAGGTAACACGCTTATTTTTCAGTATTTCTTTTTTCACTTTAACTGCACCGTTATCCAGCAGATCCTGAAGAAAAGTAGAGTAATGAATGACTTCGTAATGCCCTCCCAATTCAGGGTATTCATTCTTGATGATGTTAAAACAGTGTGGACAGGTGCAAATTACTTTATTAATACCATAACCATTGAGCATTTCGATAACCTGCATGGCCTGCATCTGATATAGCATTTCATTGCCGGCCCGTTTTGCCGGATCGCCGGTGCAGGTCTCTTCTGTTCCCAGAACTGCATAATCTACATTGGCTGCATTGAGTATTTGTGCAAATGCTTTTGTTACTTTTTGGTAACGTTTATCAAAAGCACCAGCGCATCCTACCCAAAATAGATACTCTGGCTGATGTCCTTTGGCCTTCAACTCGGCCATTATCGGTACATTTATTTTCGTCATCAAATTTTATTTAAAATTATTACATCAGGCCTCAGTCCACTTTAACCGGTCTTCTGCTGAGTACTTCCAGGGAGCACCATTATTCTCGATATTAGCAAACATTGCATTTAATTCATCCGGCGCATCGCCTTCTTCCAGTACCAGGTAGCGCCGCATATCCACAATCAGGTTGGGGTGACTGATATTTAGCGGACATTCCATTGCACAGGCGTTACATGTGGTGCAGGCCCATAGTTCTTCCTTTGAAATATAATCTCCTAGTAAAAATTTCCCTGAGGCATTCTTCTCCCGATATCTTTCTTCCATTCTGGCTCTGATATCGACAAAGATTTTCCGCGGCGACAATACCTTTCCTGTTATATTAGCCGGACACACTTCTGTACAACGACCACATTGCGTACATGTTAGCGAATCCATATAGTTTTTCCAGGTAATATCTTCAACATCTTTAACTCCGAAACGGGCGGGCTCTGATTGGGCTGTTGTATCAAATGCATTTCCACTCAGCATTAATTCCACCTCCTTTTTAACCTCTGGCATGGAAGGTAGATAAGTCAATGGTTTAAGATTACTGAAAAAAACATTGGGCACCGACATAAACACATGAAAGTGCTTGGAGTAAGGTAAATAATTAGCAAAAATGAAAATCAACAAAATATGTGACCACCAAAAGATATGGTACATCAGCTTAAGTGAATTTTTGTTAAGTTCAATGTATTGCGCCACTGTTTCACTAACCGGATAGAAACCTGCCAAATCAAGGGTATGCAATTTTAGATCAGTAATGTTTAAACCGATAAGTGATACCATCAGCAACAATATAAAACCAAGAGCAATGTTGGCATCTGTTTTATTAGCTTTAGTTAATTCCATTCCTTCAAAACGCCGAATATGCATAACCAGACGACGAAATAAAAAGGCCAGAATACCAAGAAGCACGATATAAGCAAAAACATCGCCACTGGCAATTATAGCATCATAGGCAACTCCTAAGGCACCAAACACTCTGTGCTGTCCGGTAAGTCCGTCAATTACCATTTCCAGACTACCAATGGTTATTACAATAAATCCCCAAAAAACAAGAGCATGCATTAGTCCAATGATAGGCTTTCGTAGTATTTTTGTCTGTCCAAGAGCTACTTGTGCAGTCAGCTTCAGGCGTTTTCCAACCTGACCATCAAATTGAGAGTCTTTAGTTCTGCTAAAGTTGACTTTTAATCGCCTGAATGAACGAAATAAAAAAACGATCGTCAATAATAAAACCAATGAAAAGAGAACCTGTAGCATAAGCCTTCGTTTTGCTGTTATTTGTTTTCTGCCAGATGTTTTTTAAATAATTCATTCAGTTCTGGAACAATGGCATGTGCATCGCCAACCAGGCCATAATCTGCCACATCAAAGATGGGTGCATCGGCATCTGAATTTATTGCTACTATGCATTTTGCTCCACTTACTCCCGCCACATGCTGAATGGCACCTGAGATACCAATTGCAAAATAAATATTAGGTGAAATAATTTTTCCCGTCTGACCAACATGTTCATCCGCGGGCCGCCAACCATCATCGGCTACGGGACGACTACATGCCGTTGCTGCACCTAATGTTTCTGATAGTTCCTCAATCATCTTGAAATTCTCAGGGCCTTTTAATCCGCGACCTCCGCTTACAACAATATCGGCATCAGCGAGCTGAACACCTTCTGCACTCATTTCTTTTTTGACAATTTCTAACCTTGATTCCGGCTCTTCAATAGCTGGTGCAAAGGCTTCTATCTGAATTTCACCAGGAGATTCTTTCAGCCCAAAGCTATTAAGCATTGGTGTTAGTATCTTCCGGTCGGTCATAACTTTAACTTTGGCTATCGCTTTACCTGTAAAAGCTCGCTTACTTACCAAGAAAGGTTCATAAGATGATGGCAGATCCAACACCTGCGGAATAAAACCAGCTTTTAATCTGACTGATAAACGAGGTGCAATTGCCTTTCCTTGTGCATTGTCAGGAAACAAAATGTATTGAGCATTTATTTGCAGTACCGCCTGTTCCACAATGCGTGTATATACGCGGTTGACTCGCTGATTATACCTGGAATCACCTGCCTTTAGAACTTTGGTCATTCCATACTGACCAAGTTTACGCAATTCATCATCATCTATCTCACCAATGACTACTCCAGTTACTTCTGAATTTGTAGAGTCCGCCATTGCCTTGGCATAGGCTGTTAATTCAAGGCTCTGTTTTTTAATTTTACCACTAACATTTCTGATATATACTAGTATCGACATTACTTAAGGTTTAGGTTTTAAATCAATTTAGCTTCAGAACTCAGACTATTGACCAGTTCGGCCGGATCATTTAATAGTTTCACTTTCCCTTTTTCAGGAGGAGAATTGTATTCGACAAACTCAACTAAAGGAGCTGTATCTATTGCTTCTTTCACTTCAAGGGGTTTGCTACGTGCTGTCATTATTCCTCTCATATTGGGAATTTTGGGTACACGGGCAAATCCTTTTTGTACAATCAAAACGGTTGGGCCATGCACCTTCAGCTGCTCCTTACCATCTGCCACATCGCGCTGATAGATTGGCTCATCGCCATCAAAGTGAATGGATGATACCGAGGATACTGATGCATAATCGAGTAATTCGGCTAACATACCACCGACGGAAGCCTCATTATAATCACCTGATTCTATCCCGCAAACGATAAAACCAAACTCTTTACCTTTAATATATCCAGCTAACTGACTGGCTGTTTGAAAGGCATCAAGCGGCTCCATATCAATCCGCACAGCTTTATCTGCCCCAATAGCTAATCCTTTTCTTAAAGTTGGTTCACACCTTACACCACCAACCATCACGATTTCAACCTCAGTAACCGGTGAAGAGGAATCCTCCTTCAACTCAACAGCACGTGTCAGTGCCAATTCATCCCATGGATTAATTACCCACTGAATGCCCGTATCATCTAATTTAGTTGATTGCTCAGCAAAGCGAATCTTAGTAGTTGTATCGGGTATATAGCTCATACAAACCAGTATACGCATAGTTCTCCTGTTTTTATATAAAAATTAAATATCTTCGTTTTCAATAGCGCGGGAAATGATGATTTTCTGAATCTCGGATGTTCCTTCGTAAATCTGAGTCAGCTTGGCATCACGCATCATACGCTCAACATGGTACTCTTTAACGTATCCATATCCTCCATGAATTTGAACAGCTTCGGTGGTTACCTGCATTGCCATATCTGCAGTATATTGTTTTGCCATTGCACTGGCGACACCATAAGGCTGTCCCTGATCCTTCAGCCAGGCAGCTTTGAGACAAAGAAACCTGGCGGCTTCGATTTGCGTGGCCATATCGGATAATTTAAAAGCAATTGCCTGATGCTTGATTATTTCCTTACCAAAGGTTTTTCGTTCCATTGCATATTTACGTGCCAGTTCATAGGCTCCGGATGCAATTCCCAATGCCTGTGAAGCAATACCAATTCGTCCACCTTCCAGGGTTTTCATGGCGAACTTAAATCCAAAACCATCATCACCAATCCGGTTTTCTTTGGGAACTTTCACATCTGTGAATTGTACAGAATGGGTATCGGAACTTCGCATTCCCATTTTATTCTCATGTGGCCCTACCGAAACGCCTTCTGCATTACGTTCTATTATAAGTGTATTGATACCCCGATGACCCTTGCTTTGGTCTGTTTGAGCAATTACCAAATAAACCGATGCTGTATTTCCATTGGTAATCCAGTTCTTGACGCCATTTACGAGATAGTGATCGCCCATATCAATGGCCTTCGTCTGTTGCGAGGTTGCATCAGAACCTGCTCCCGGTTCAGAAAGCAGAAAGGCACCTGTTATTTCCCCTCTTGCCAGTGGCTTAAGGTATTTTTCTTTTTGCTCTTCTGTTCCGTACTTTTCAATTCCATAGCATACAAGCGAATTATTCACTGATATGATAACGCCAACCGAGGAGTCCACTTTTGAAATTTCCTCCATTGCCAGAACGTATGAAACGGTATCCATACCTCCTCCATCATATTTCGGATCGACCAGCATACCAAGAAAGCCCAGTTCGGCCAGATTACGGATATGATCTGTTGGATAGATGGCTTTTTCGTCGCGTTCTATGACATCGTTAATCAGCTCTCGCTGCGCATAATCACGCGCTGCCTGCTGAATCATTATTTGCTCTTCTGTTAATTGGAAATTCATTTTAATTGGCTTAGGGAGATTATTTTCTTAATTACTTTTTTAAACACCATACTTACAACTGTTTTGTCATTACCACCCATATTGACTGTTAATGCATAAGGTTTATCATTTTGAATTTCAATCTGGGCACTTCCTGCCTTACCTGTCAGTTGTTCCCATATTGTGACTACCTGATGAACGCCTGTTGCACCCGTCGGATGTCCCCATGCAATCAATCCACCAGTAGTATTGAATGGTATGGAGCCATTGCGCGCTGTGTTTCCTTCTGCAACAAATGCTGCTCCTTTACCTTTATCAGCAAAACCAATGGCCTCTGTAGCCAATACCCCTGCTATAGTAAAACAATCGTGTGTTTCAACAGTTGCCAGTTGTTCCTTTGAAATACCTGCCATTTGCATGGCCCTTTGCACTGCTGCTTTTGTGGTGCTTAGTTCTAAATAGTCAACCGGCTCTTCCATAATATTGTCTTCTGCCTGAGCAAAGCCTACCAATTCTATCGCATCTTCAATGGATACTCCACATCTTTTCAGACCTTCTTCTGAAACAATAGCGATAGACGAAGCTCCATCCGACACTTTGGAACAATCGGTATAATTGAGGTTATCCACAAAACGACTGCCATCAGGTGGTAAAAGACCGGTTTCCATCAGACGTTCGTTTTTATTTTCATATTCCTGGGCCGTTTCGCACAGTCTTGCATTTTCAATACAGTTGACATACCATTTTGCCATTCCTTTGCGCATGTATTCCTCACCCCAGGCTTTAGCATAGGCTCCTGCCCTGTCGCTGAACTTTCCCGGAAAAAAATACGCATGGCCGTTTTTCCGTTTCTTATAAAAGTCAGCTTGTGCCAAGTAATCAGCTCCGTACATGGCCTTTACCGTATTCTGAACTTCAACTCCTAAAGCCAGTACAACATCAGCTGTACCTGCCAGTATGGATTTAACTCCAGTCATTACAGCCAGACCTCCGGATGCACAAGCTCCTTCGACCCTAACCGATGGTTTGTATTTTAACTCAGGATCGATGGATGGAATAAAAGCAGCCAGGTGAGCCTGATTATTAAATCGCGAGGCCATAAAATTGCCAATAACGCTCTCGTCTACATTAACTGCACCCTTTATTTGTTCCAGTGTTTTTCTTCCGGCCTCCTGAATATAATGTTCTAATCCGGGATTTTTCTTTTTGGGATTAAACTCCGAACGTCCACTTCCAAGAGAAACCGTATTATATCCAGCTACTATAAATACTCGTCTTTGCATAACTCAATCGATAAAATTATTAACCGGCCCATATAAATAATAGAAGCCATTTTTCATTACATCGTTCACATATTCTGTTGAGTCACAAATTCCATTTGTAAGTAATTGCTCAGCAATTGTTTTCATCGCCAACAAGTAATCCTTAGCTAATTGAGCTCCTTTGCTTTTCTCTGCTTTCAATTGCGTAAAGAACTCATTAATATGTTGCTCCTTGTATTTTGAACGACTCAACTGATTCCAGCTGTATACCTTTGTTTGAACGGATAGAAATTCATCAACACGAGGTGCTAATGTTTTTATGTCAATGTATTTTAATGATGGAATATCCAAAACCTCAACAGCTTTTCCTTTTTGGTACTTAAAGAAACCGTCTCTCTGTGTACCATCTGCATTTTGTCCTCCTTTGATGCCACTTGAAAGTAAATCATCCAGAAATGGACATTGTAGTTCTTCATCCAAGTGTCGATTCATGACTTTCATAATTAAAGAGCAAACATCCACTCCGACATATCCCATCAACTGGAATATTCCCATTGGTCGAATCAATAACTCATGGCTAAGCTTATCAACTGTTAATAAAGCTTCAGCCGGACTCAACTCCTTAAGCAATGAGTTATGTAGATTGACAGCGTAGATTATTTCGCGCATAAAGAATCCATTACCAATAAAACCTGCAATATCGTTGGCTGGTACAATTAATTTATTCATGTGCTTAGCCAAACCATTAACAATCTTTGCTAATTCAGGAATAGCCTGATCAAGCTCAACAACTTCAATCAGTTTCTGAACAGCCGGCGGATTGTAAAAATGACAGCCTATAATTCGTCCATCCAAACCTGCTTTATCATTTAACACCTTAATAGGAATCGCACTTGTATTAGTAAGAAAGTATGGGCTGTTCGGGTTGTTATCGTTAATATTTTTCAGGACGCCGGCCTTAATGTTTTCATCTTCGATAATGGCTTCAAAGATTAAAGTTGAATGGTAAGCAGCCTCCATATTAATGGTAGGTTTAACCATCGACAAAGCTTCAAAGACAAAGGCTTCGATGATATCCTTATTATCAATTAGGTGAGCCCGGTTCACATATAACTTTCGTAATTCGACGATATTCTTTTCTGCCCATTTTTGTAATTGGACTTTGAGATAGTCCATTAAGCCTTGCAATCGTTCAAAACTTTGGTCAATGGCATTAATCACAAAAGTTTCTCCAATATAAGGAGCATGATGCATCAGTTTTGCTGAGTGCAATACATTCAAAAGCAGGATACCGCTTCCCATTTTACCGGCGGCACCAAGCACACTGATGTTCCTAAATCGATCTAAATGACTCATAAAAGTATCTTATTTGTTTTTCGGGTTTACCAAAGAGGTTTTCTTTTCTCTAAAAAGGCAGACATACCTTCCTGTGCTTCAGCACCAAATAATGAAGCAAACATTTGCTGCTCAGATTCGCAGCCAACTTCAAAACCTCTATCGAGGCCACTGTTTATAACAGGTGCCAAAGATCTGGATGCAGTTGGTCCTTTTGAAGCAACCAGTTTTGCTATATCCATTGCTTTAGGCATTAGCTCATCGATCGAAAATACTGCCTGCACTAATCCCATGCGTAAAGCTTCCTGTGCCGTAAACATATTGGCCGTGTATAAATAATAACGTGCATTATTCAGGCCTATAACTCTGCTTAAACGCTGGCTTCCACCGAATCCGGGAATTAATCCCAAATTAACTTCGGGAGCGCTAAAGCGAGCTGTATCTGATGCCAACAAAAAACTACAGCAAAGAGCCATCTCAAGCCCTCCACCCAGTGCAAAACCATTAAGAACACCTATAAAAGGTAATGACATCATTTCAATTCGTCGCATTACGTCCTGCCCAAGTTTTGAAAAGGACAAAGCTTCGGCTTCTGTCTTCCCTTTCATTTCTGCGATGTCAGCACCTGCAATAAAGGCTTTTCCTTCACCCGTTAATATTACTACACGGATTGTTTCAGAAGCTTCTATACGATCAAGTACACCATTCAATTCTGTGAGCATTTCGCTGTTTATGGCATTTAGAGCCTTGGGACGCGAAAACGTAACGATGGCTATTTTTTCTGTTTCTGTGTAAGTGAGGCTATTCATATTTTATCCTAAAAAAGATTGCTATTCAAGTTATGTAATCCATTTTAAGATATCAATGTCTTTTTTGAAATTTTATTCAAAAATCTCGAGACTCACTTTCAAATTGCAACCTCACCTAAAAAGCCATTTTTAATGTGAGCAGTTAACTTTTAATGCTTTACATCCACACAAACACTAACAATTTATCACTGCGCATAACCAATCATGTTAGACGATAAATATTTACTTAGGATTAGTTCAATGAATATTCCATGTATTAAGGGATCGACATCTCATTCAATGTAAAAACATAAGCAAGTAAAAGGAATATTAATATATAGATATGCTTATAATCAGTTAAAACTATAAAAATCAGATTTTTAACAACCCATTATCATATAATAATATAATACAAGGAACATATTTCAATTCACAGCATAGACTACATATGATTATATTTTTTAAACAATATAAATAAGACATCAAACCACTCTTATTCAGAATTATAGATCAAAAAACACACTATGTAGCACATTTTTTAAAGCATGATTTTTGTCATTATTTACATGTGACCGTCCTTAAATTCATATTAGAATGATATTTTTATTGATACTATTAACTAACAATTAGGTTATTTTACCTATAACACTTTATACACAAAATAATGGAAAACAAATCTGTCGGCTTAATTAGCTTGGGAGGATATCTGCCAGCTAAAGAACTAAAGGAAGATCAAGTAGAAAAACTCGTTAAGTATTTAAGAAAGCATACAAATTTGCATGAATGGTACATTAATGAAATAGAAAGCACTGGCAAGTTACCTGGCGACATAGAAACAAACTATGACGGATGGGAAAGTAAACCGTGGTATGATGCCTGGGTGAAGAGTCTTCCTGAAAAGAAACAGGCAAACCCTTTCCAGGGAACAACAGAGCGTAGACGTGTACCAATGGATCCTGGTTCTGTAAAGGAGTCTGTAGTGCCTCATCCTATGTTACCATCTGACGCCGAAACGATAGCCGGAGCGCTTGCAATTGTTAATGCAGGTATTGATCCTGATGAAATTGATCTTGTTTTATCGCATTCACAAGTACCAGACAGACCTCTTCCGACAAATGCTTCTTTAATTCAGGAAAAACTTGGATTAAAAAATGCCGGAGCATACTCTGTTGATACCTGTTGTTCGACATTCGTAACTATGATGGAAGTTGCAACAGCTATGGTTAAAACCGGAATTAAAAAGAAAGTATTAATTGTCAGCAGTATTCTTGACAGCATCATTAACGACAAATCGACGTATTGGAGTGTTGACACAGGAGATGCTTCATTGGCTGGAATTATAACAAGTGTTGAAGAAGGAGAAGGTTATTTAAGTTCTTTCTCAAATAGTCATGGCGACCGACACGATGGTGTTGTATTTGCTGAGCGTTCTCCAATGTTGTTTAAAAAGCCTGAATTAGGGTCAGATTGCAAGCAGCACTTTGTAACATTCCTTAACCAGGAATCATTAAAGCGTATTGCTAAAAATGCCCAATCGGATCTTAAGCATGCTGTTGATCAAACGCTTGAAAAAATAGATTATAATATTGACAATATCGATTTTTTCGTTACTCATCAACCAGTTTCATGGGCCGGAAATGCCTGGCGCGAAGCCATTGATATACCAGAAGAGAAGTTCTTTGAAACTTTTGAGAAGTACGCAAACATCGCCACATGCAGCGCAGGTGTTAATCTTCTTGAAGCTATCGAAAACAATAAGATTAAAGCAGGAGATAATTTACTAATTGCTTCTTCCGGAGCTGGTGAAAACCACATCGCACTAGTGATGAAAGTACCAGCTCAATTGATAGCAAATTGTAATTAAGAAATCAAAGGGATGTTGTCTATTTGGATTTCATCCCTTATTTAATTTAGATACACCACCGTATTGCCATTGATGCTACGGCCCAGTTTGAACCAAAATCTGATAACATAAGCAGATCGCCACGTTTTAGCTTACCCTTACACATTGCATCGGTAATGATTACTGGCATACTGGCTGTTTCAATACATGCCGTTGAAGAAATGGTATCGTGCACCTGAGAATAATCGATACCAATATTTTTTGCCCACGCTTCGCTTAGCCCCCTGAATTTCTGTCCAAAAATATACAGATCGATTTCATCTTTGCTTTTGTCCAGATGCTT
The DNA here is from genome assembly GCF_982718395.1 of Carboxylicivirga sp. Lineage (NCBI taxonomy): Bacteria > Pseudomonadati > Bacteroidota > Bacteroidia > Marinilabiliales > Marinilabiliaceae > Carboxylicivirga > Carboxylicivirga sp. The sequence goes on along the minus strand of NZ_CEXQWX010000041.1, from coordinate 25,039 downwards.
CAAAACTTGCTTAACTGAATTGGGTATGTACTGCTCTGTTCGCAGTCTGTGTTTTTCGAAACTACCCTGACCAACAGTAAAAAAAGGTTTTATACTGTAACTATCGTCAAATAAGCTTCCTTTTCCTCCCATCACCTTAACATATCCCGCTTCGTCTTCTATTTCCCACGAGCTCAGATGTATACCTTGTATACCAAATCCTTCATCAACTTTTCGTAGCACAAAAGCACCTGCACCTTCACCAACCAGCAAAGCTTTCATACTATCGCTTAAGGTATTTTTCAGGATTGTTTCAGAAGCAACCACCAACACCGTATCGTAGAATCCACTGGCTATATAGGCTGCGGCAGTACTAACCGTGTATATCATTCCGGCAAATCCCTGATCAATATTTATAGCTGCGGCATTTTCTGCTCCAATACCTGTTTGAATGATGGTTGAATTAGGAGGAGTCAACCGACTCATATCTTTTGATGCACCTGTTACCAATACAAGATCGATCTCTTTAGAACTGATATCCGCATTTGTCAAAGCATCTTTTGCAGCCTTAATAGCCATTTCATTAATTCCTTCGTCACCAGAATAATGACGTTCTTTTACCCCAGCCACCTCATCAATAAAATGTTTTTCATCTTCGGAAAGCCTAACATACTTGAAATCATCGTTTGACAATTTCATTGATGGCAAATAAGTTCCGACACCACAAATACCAACCGGCACTGAGGGAGTAACAACTTTTGAGTCTGATAAATATATGCTACGGTCTTTTTTCATATTGAATCCTGAATTATTAAGGCAAAACAAAGCCCTGCTGTATGGCAGGGCTCAATTTAAACAAAAATTAGTTCTTTGATTGGGCATCCAACCAGCTTTCACCTTCTGAAATTTCAGCAAATTGCATATTTGGCATACTTGATGTTTCTGTAACCTTATTCAATTGGCTTTTTGCAATAGCACTTTGAGGAAGAATTTCAGCAACTTTAAACATACCAGCATTTACAAGGTCCATATGAGATTTCTGCTGCTTTTCTACTAAATCTAAAGGTAAAGTCTTAAAGTTGCGCATATCAGCAACAACTGTAAAACCTGACTTCAGATAATTGATAGCCTCTTTTTGATCAACAATGTACTGATCAACGATCTCTCCTTTGGCCCAAAAACCCTTACATGCGATGTGTAGTCGATTTTTTTCCGAATCAACACTCAAATCATAGTTAGTGTTTGATGCAATTACTTTTTTCATCTTTTTAGTTTTTGATTTATACGCGTTATGATACACCGTACAATGTTTTTTGTTTCATTTATGTATATTTTTTTTGATTATTTAATTTTAATATTACAGGTACTTAATTGATTGAATATAAAAAATACATCATAAACTCTTAAGTAAAGTACTGATTCACTTAAACTTCATAGATACACTTATTGATTTTAATTGATTTGCACTGTTAGACTATTATTAAGCATCTTTTTTAAGATATGAAGCTTTGATACTTTCAATCCTGAGTCTTTAGCAAACACTTCATATTATTCGATATTATAGCGTACATTATAAGATTCCTAAAAGTGAAATATCAAAATCGGAGCTGAAACCATAATATGCAATAAGAGATTTCGCTAATATTTTGTTATATATTTGGATAAAAGCATGATTGATTGAAACTTAGTTTTTATTTCAGATCTTTCGCAACAGAGAACAAGCTTTTATAAGTATGAACTACAAGAATACTAAAATAATTTTCTAAATTTGCGCACCGCAAGGCCTCGTAGTTCAATGGATAGAATGTAGGATTCCGGTTCCTATGATGTGGGTTCGATTCCCGCCGGGGTCACAAATCCTCCTGATTGTCAGGAGGATTTTTTATACCATTTAGCTTTAGATGCCCTACCCCTAAAAATTATACTACCGGTAATAATGTAATTGTAAATTGACGCTTTGACAAGGAATCATTAATCTGTCTGAGCAATACAAATGCTATTTATTGCGCATCAATTCTTTTAAACGTCCAATTTCTTCAGCCTGCTTCTCTAACCTGGTTGTCAGGTTTTCTTTTTCCTGAATGAGTTGAGCTATTTTTCCATCTTTCTGAGCACACCTGACACATAACTCTCCTTCGTCAGCTACCATATTGTATGCATCGGTATTGGCCAGATAAGTTTTATTTGTATTTAGCATTTCTCCTTTACCTGTCATTAACCATAAGGCATCGATTTCGGGAAATGTTTCGAGTATTGCGTTTAGCATTGAACTTTTGGGATCCTGAGTATCACCAATATAAACTTTTCTTACTGTTTCAGAATTAAAATCAATTCGCTTAGCAAATTGCGAAGGATTCTTTGAATACTTATCAATAACATTTTTAATCCTGATACTCAACGACATATTATAGATATATAAAAATAATGACAAAATAATTTGGCAAAAACCAACTTATTTTGGTATTTTACAGTGGTTATCGGTAGCAAAATAACATTTATATAACAGTAATACAATAGTAAAAGATGATGACAAAAGAAGCATTACAGAAATTAAGATCAAAACTTCCAAGACACTACAGGAAGGAATTAGCAAGCAGAACAGGCAAAAGTGAATCGGCAGTATATCAGGCCTTAAGAGGCGATATTGACAGTCCGTCCATAATAGATGCTGCAATAGATTGGGCACAAGAACTTGCTCCTGAGAATAAATCAAAGGTTAACCGTATCAATTCACTATAGCGTATAAAACTGACCCTTGCCTACATGATTGACTTTTTTAGCAGTTGTTATTAAGCAACATAAAACACTAAAGTCTCCAGTAATCCTATTGCCTTTGGCATACTAATATCAAAATAACGTTGACCGATCAGAATAAGAATGTTGTTTTCAGGCAAACTGGAAAAAGAATAGGCGTCAGAGCATAATTCAGAAATAATTATGGGAAGCGACAATAAAACAATACGTAAAAATGCAAACCATATTAACAATGCACGCGAGTGGGAGAAAGCTATATTGGATGTTAATACGGCATATGAAGATCTGAACATAGCACTTAATGAACGGATTTTTATTGAAAGTTTTTTTAAACAACCAGCTAAACATGATCAGTACCCTGACGAGGCAGAAAACAGCTAAACACACATAAACGATAGGTGAAAATTTCACTTTTGTAAAAACGACCAAAAGAGTTCGTCTTTTTAAGAGTATTGGGGTCGAAACAGAAAATCTTAGGAATATAACCCAACAAACCGGTATGCTTTATTGGGTTTGGATTTCAAGGGTTGACATATCATTGAAAGGGAAGCACTATAATGATTTTGCACTTCCCCTGAACAACTGTGCTATGCGATTTTCTGGCACCCAAAATAGTTTATGATTGAAAGTATGGTTTGTAATTAGAGTTTGTGCTTTTGTTTTTATTCAAAACTGTTAAAGAAATCGATCATAAGACGATTGTAATCGGCAAACTCTGTTAGCGGAAGCGTTTCATTACGATCGTAAATATCGTGATAGGCTTGTATGCCGCCCAAGGTATATATGTAAAAGCATGGCACTCCTTTTTCGTGGAACATACAATGATCGCTAATACAGGCTTCACCCCGCTTTTGCACTGAAGCCAGATAATTGTTTTCACTGTTGATTTGACTCAAGGCATTAAATTGTTTCTGATGAATACTTCCATTAACAACTTTAATGCCCTCGTCACCTGTTCCGGCCAGATCAAAGTTAACCAGAAACTTGATTTTTTGCAGATCAAAAAGAGGATTGTTAACAAAGTGCTTAACTCCCAACAAACCTATTTCTTCGGCTGCCGTCGCAATAAAAGCGATGGAATACTTGGGTGGATACTCCTGAAAATGCTTTGCCAGGCTTAAAAGCATTGCAATACCACTGGCATTATCATTTGCTCCAGGGAAATAGGTGTCAGTGCCCATTTGTCCGAGATGATCGTAGTGTGCGGTAACTACCAGAAATGAATCGGTATAGGTTGTTCCTTCGATATATCCGATCAAATTTTCAGTTGTAAAATTAATTAACCGTGCATCAACATAGATCTCCACATTTTTCGTGTTGCTAAAATCCAGCTTTGAATTGACAGTGAATGAAGGTTTGGAGGCTTGCTGAGTAGCAGTACTCCAAGTCAGTTTTTTATTGGTATTGATAATGACAGAAACAAATGGCACGTTTGGGTTATACTTTAGGACTTTTATCAGCTCATTGGCCTGTCGTTCCTGTTCTTTATCTTTTGGATGAAAATCTATTTCATCAATTACCAGAACCTTACCAGCAGATGAATTAAGAGTGGATTTAAACTTCTCTTCATCGAGTAATTCGTGCTTTTTAATATGTACAAGCGGATACTTACCCTTTATTGATGCAGACAACGGATCAATAATATAATCCTGACCGGGCACCAGTTCAACACTGTCAACTTTCAATGTCATAACAGATGGAAACGTATTGACTTCAACATGGAAAGGTTGAGCGTAGTTATCACCGAATGATTTTAAACCGATAGAATTAAACTGCTTTTTAATGTATCGCACTGCAATTTTATTACCATCACCAACATAACCCCTACCCTTAAATTTTTTAGATGAAAGAGTTTTAACAACATTCCTTGCATAGTCAACATCTTGTGCTTTAACATGTACAAATAAAAAAGCGATGATGGAAAGAAAAATCGATTTATACATACTTGACAATGGTGATTACTTTTTAGTTAAATAATAAAATTCCCGTTCTAGTTCGTGCTTTAAACGGACTGTGCTTCTGCGCATAATCAGGTATGGAGCTCCAAGCATAAAAATAGCATGAACGAGAATAAATGGAAAAAAGAAAAGCGGCATATTGGCTTCCATATCCTCCACAACAAGAAAGATTCCGATGAATATGCAATAAAATAAAATGGCAATAATGTAAAAAGGTATCATCATACCATGAAATCCATTGATCTCGGTTTTGATAATCAATTTATCGCCAGATTGATGATAGGTCCCTTCAGCCATTGCCAGGTTCATATTCACATCTAGCAGCTTCCTTCTTCTCTTAATTTTAAAGCCTCTATTATCCACATAGCCTTTATATTCGCTTTTACTGGAAGAAAAACTATCGAAAGTTTCGGACAAGGAACCGTTTTCTCCTTCGTCAACTATTTGCTTTAACCTTCTGATAAACTCATGCTTTTGGATATCGAGTTCAGTTTGAAGGTGTCTTATTAGTTTGAGTTTCTTTAAAAAGCTTTTCATGCGGTTAGGTTTGGGAGGTTATCGTTAATTAAATTATTAGTTCTTTAAGTTTTCATCCATTAATGCTTATTTCTTATAAAACCGTTCATCATTGGCTTTTTCAAAATATCGACTTTGAGCACCACCATAGGTATTACTAGTTCGTTTCATGTTGGTTTTCTCAGTAGTTGCATGAGTAGTATCAGGATCATCACTTAAATAGACCTTTTCATCGTCGTTAGAACTGATGGTCAGAACTCGTCCATACTTTTCGTGCAGTCCAAGAGCTGTTGCGCTCTGCCAAACACCTTTTCCATAAACTGCAATCCTCTCTCCTTTTTCCAATATACCCTCCTTGTAACGCAGTGTCTTATTAAGGCCTAACATGTTTTCACTTTCATGACCTTTGCTATTGAGGTATTTCTCAAGCTTAAGGCTGGCATCATTTAAAAAACCGGATTTGTAATTGCGATCTTGAACAATATAACTCTTGATTTTACAGCTATTTATTAAGGCATAATTAGAATCATCTCGAATAACAAAATCACCAGCAACCTCTTCTTCAATTAAAGTGTGCCAGCTAGAGCTATTACCCGATGATTTCTCTTGCTCAACAATTACATAATAGTAAGCACACTCACGTCCTGACAAAGGAGCTATTAACGGTTCGTCTGTATACTCTACCTTTCCTACTACCCTTGCAACATTGCCATCTCTAAACTCGTTCAGTCGTTTTAACTCTGCATTTTTAAGCTTTCGCTTGATAACTGCCTTTTTATTATAAAAAATAGCAAAAAGGGCGATGGCAGCAATACCAACTATAACGACTAAAATAAATGGTTCATTCATTTGAAAAGTTTTTTGATTAGGTGAAGTTTATTGAAACAGTGCATATCCCAAAACAAAGCCGGCAACAACCGCAATTATTGTAACAACAGTGTTTTGTTGTCGATCTTGTTCAACCCGCGTATTTACATGTTCTGCTTTATAATATTCATCACTTCTAAGTGGAGTCATATCACTTTTGTATTGATAAAATTCAGCCGTGCAACGATAGCAACTACTCCACAGGTCAGGTCTTTTTTCCTCAGTGATGTTAATAACATGTGCATCTATAGCACAGGCTTCGTTGGTAAGTATTTCAATCGCATGTGCTTCGCTGCATGAAGTTGAAAATCCAGTTTCTCCAAGTACGATCTCCCCCACTTTCTGCAGTGAATCGTTAACAGCTATATTCTTATTAATGATTACATCACATGATTTATATGCTGATTTGTCGGTTTGATAACCATGCCGAACAATGCGATGCGAACAGCTTACAAGGCTTAAGATTGCTAAAACAAAAAGGAAATTTTTCATTGTTAGTTATTTAGAATATTCTTTAAAATGTAGGATCTATTAAAAAGCTATAGAGTTTTACTTTGTGATTTGGCAATCACGGTTTTTGTTCCCGATAATTGATCATGTGCCCCGTTACCAAATCCAAACGGATATGACATCCAGTCAAAAGGATTTAGTCTCATTATAGTTCTCAAGAAAATTCTCCAGAAACCAGGCTTTGAATAGCTTCTGTCAATCACCTTTGTATTGGTTATCAACTTACCAATAGTTCTGCCATTTACTGATTCAAATAGCAGATAATAAAAAAAGAAACACAGATATATAGTAATTTCCGGTTGATTAATTAAAGGAATCAGATTGGTTATGACACCATTAATTATAACAATTGCAATTAAGTCAATAATAAAGTTTAATATACGCAGGCCTTTGTTTGGTATGATCATCAGTTTTAAAGTTAGGTGTAGCAGTTATCTTATCTGTTTCATTTCGTCATACATTTGTTTCTTGAATACAAAATAGAATATCAGGTACAGTGGTACTCCCAGTAAGTAATATATGGTGACACTGCAGGTTTTATATTCATTGCCAATTAATTTATACAGCCTATTGTGATCAAGAAAAGATCTAATCAGAAACATCATATAGAGTAGAATACTCAATAAGGATAAGATAATGGTTATAGAAAAAGTGAGAAGCGATTCAAACGTAATAGCAGAGATAAGCGAACTAATAACTAAAATTGAGATATAAAATACAAGGGCTATAAGTGAGTTTTTAAAGAAAGATCTATAACAAGCTTCTGCTTCATTGAATTGCTGATTTTCGAAATTACCTGTCAATTTAAGATCTTCTACGCTAATCCCTCTCTCCTGAAGAATTGCTAAGGCACTTTGTCTTGTTTCTTCATCGTAATCATACTGCCGGTAGTTTTTGATAACATCCATTAAACGGGTGTTGTCAAAAGTTTTTAATATTTGGGTTTTATCGGTCACTGGACTGAGATACTTTATTAAGTTCGTATGTTTCTAAAAGTAAAACTGCTTTCGTAATTACACTCCAATAATTAAGAGCAATATTATTAAGACAATTATAATATTAGGAGCATACCAATTGACACCTCCTTTTTTTGAAATAGCATAATTAATTCTTTCCTCATCATCATGCTCTTCTAAGATTTTATTCATCTTACGTATACTCTGCCTGATATAGAGACGATTGGAAATAGCACCTACAACTATCCCCCAAATGAGCATGCTCAGCTTATCAATTATTTCATATGCACTCATTGAAATTATTTCATAAGTGAGCAGAAGCTCCTGAATTGCTGCCTCAAGAAAGATAATACCTGCAATAATAAAAATGGTTGTGTACATCTTACGATAGGCCATCCAAACGATCCCTAAGAAAAATGCTGCAGGACTAAAGGAACACCGCCCATTTTCATAATATAATTCCATCTGTCTGATATAATAGTCAGAACTATTTTGGTAAAAATTATTGTATAACTCTCGTTTTTCATCAGTTAGCATTTTTAGATCATTTTAAAAGTAAGAGAATGTAATATTTGCTTCGTGTATATTGTTTCATACGTACTCATTTCTAACAACATATAGTTATATGCTCTAGGTTATCAACTAATTTCACATTTCAAACTAAATAAGTGAATGCATTATTTATAATGTTTAAATAAAGCGGGTTTAACCATAAAGTAATGGTTCAATCCCTAACACATGATCCCACTTGCGTTCACTCGTGCACCTGTTAAGCTTATTATTCATTTTTGCTATAGGCGCCTTTAATCTCCGATTAGTGTATGCTAAAATATAATTTTATCGGGAATGATCATCATTATGTTGATAAAATCATTAAAAATATTGGCTAACGATTGAAATAACTTGATCATCTGCATAATTAATCTGGTGAAGGGGCATTAGCAATTATAGATATTACAAATTTGCTATTCATCCAATATCTAATGGTGCGCCATAAGCTAAGATAGCACGCTATACATTGAAGGTTTTAGGAGTAAACTGGTAGACAGATGTTCAAAGAATTGGTAGAATAAATAGATAGGACAATCTGATAGACAGTTATTTTGTCAGAGATTTTATTCTTTTTATTTTGTTGGGTGGAATCAAATAAATAAACAAATTAAAAGCAATGAATAAATCTCTTCAACCAAACAAACTACAGCTATATTCGTTAGTTGTGGTTCGTGTTCTTCTTGGTTGGTACTTCCTTTACGAGGGGCTTGTTAAACTGCTAAATCCCAACTGGAGTGCCATTGGCTTTCTTAAAAGTTCTGAAGGTTTTCTTAAGAACCTCTTTATTAACATGGCCGACAACCCAACAACTTTAGATATAGTAAACTTCCTGAATGTATGGGGTTTAATTGCCATAGGTTTGGGATTAATAACAGGCACTTTTGCCCGATTGGCAGCAGCCTTTGGAGCTCTATTGGTCTCTCTGTATTACCTGGCGCACCCTCCTACAATCGAGGCCCAACAACTGCTTTTTGGTTCAGAACAAGCATTATGGGTAGACAAAAATCTGATATTTACTTTTCTCTTAATAGTGCTTTATGCCATTCCAACCAGTCATGTCATTGGCATTGACCGCCTGATATTTAATAAAAAGAACGTTTATGGAAGATAATAAGCGAAGCTATTCCAGAAGGGACATCGTTAAAACACTTGCTACTGTTCCGGTATTGGGAGCATTTGGTTATGCTTTACTTAAAAAGATTAATTACCAAAAAGAGCAATCCTATAATATAGCAAAAGAACTAGGTCTTAACCTGTATGATGATCCTGAACCGTTAGCCGGGTCAGATGGAAAAACAATAAGAGTCGGTATAATTGGTACTGGAGGGCGAGGCAGATACTTACTTGAAGCTGCAGGATTTGCTCATCCGAACACATTAAATCACTGGCATAAACAATCGCAGGTCAATAAAAATGATACACGATACGGTGATTTCATGGCTCAGGATGATCTGAATATTGAGATCAGGGGAATATGCGACATTTTCGAAGTCAATGCCAAGGATGCCTTGCTATCGGCGAGTAACAAAGATAAATTAACTGATTTAACTAAGGCATCATCAAGTGTGAAGCGATATAAAAACTACCGTGAGCTATTGGCAGCGCCCGATATTGATGCGGTAATTATTGCAACACCCGACCATTGGCATGCACAAATGGGAATTGACGCAGCTAAAGCAGGCAAGCATATTTATATTGAAAAAGGTCTTACCCGAACGGCAGACGAAGCTTTTGCATTACGTAAGGCTGTCAAAGAGTCTGACGTAATTTTTCAATTGGGTCACCAGGGACGACAAACAGCAAGTTTCAACAAAGCCAAACAACTGATTGATAAAAATGTGTTAGGCCAAATAACCCTGATTGAAGTTTGTACCAACAGAAACGATCCAAACGGTGCATGGGTGTATCCCATCCATCCCGAAGCCAATCCTAATACCATTGACTGGAAACAGTTTATAGAACCTACTAATGCGCATCCGTTTAGTGCGGAACGATTTTTCCGCTGGCGTTGCTGGTGGGATTACGGAACAGGTTTAGGAGGAGACTTACTCACCCATGAGTACGATGCCATTAATCACGTTATGGAATTGGGAATACCGCATTCGGCAGTGGCTTCAGGAGGAATATATTATTATAAAGACGGACGCGAAGTACCTGATGTATTCCAGGCTGTTTTTGAATATCCTGATCGTGACCTGACATTAATGTACAGTGCATCATTAGCCAACGACCATTACCGTGGCAAGGTACTGATGGGACACGATGCTACAATGAAGATGGAGAATACATTGGAGGTTTTCCCGGATAATCGTTCTACGCAATACCGCAAACAATTGGATACCGGTCTTATTTCATCTGATAAACCAATGATTACTTATCAACCTGGAAGAAATACATTGGATGGATACAGTTCAGCAACCGAGCAGTACTTTGCCAGCCGGGGATTACTTTATACCCATGTGCGGGGCAAACGTGTCAATACAGCCCACTTGCATATTAAAGAATGGTTGAATGGAATCCGAAAAAACAAACAACCCAGTTGTGATATTGATCAGGCATTTGAAGAAGCCATAACAGCCCACATGGCAACTATCGCCTATCGTGAAAATCGCAAGGTTTACTGGGATGCTGATAAAGAGCAAATACTCTAATTTACCCTAATAAAATCATTATTAATCACCTTACTTGAATTTAACATGAGCAGTAACAAAAAAAGGACGGAGATGGACCGAAGAAAGTTCATCACCAATGCGGGGCTGGCCGCCGCAGGATTAACAATCATGCCTTCGGTAGTGGCACAAAAAAAGCGTCGTAAATCGAAGAATGACAAATTGAACATAGCTGGAGTTGGTGTTGGAGGAAGAGGATTTGGAGTTTTAAAAGCTATGGAAAGCGAAAATATAGTAGCATTGTGCGATGTTGACTGGAGATATGCAAAAGGTTGCTTCGAGCATTTTCCAAATGCAAAAAAGTATTGGGACTGGCGCAAGATGTTCGACGAAATGGGTAAAGATATTGATGCCGTTGTTGTAGCAACTGCCGATCACACTCACGCCATTATTGCAGCCCATGCTATTACAATGGGTAAGCACGTTTATGTGGAGAAACCATTAACTCACACCGTATACGAATCGCGCCTGTTAACAAAGCTGGCAGCCAAGCATAAGGTAGCTACTCAAATGGGTAACCAGGGTGCCTCTGGCGATGGCGTTGCAACAATCACAGAATGGATTCACAATGGTGAGATTGGAGAGATACGTAAAGTAGAAGCTTTCACCGACCGACCAATTTGGCCACAGGGTTTGAACCGTCCAACTGAAGAGCAGACTGTTCCTGAAACCTTTAACTGGGATTTATTCGTCGGACCCGCAAAAATGCGACCTTACAATGAAATATATACACCTTGGAACTTCAGAGGATGGTGGGACTTTGGCACGGGAGCCTTAGGTGATATGGCATGCCACATATTACATCCTGTTTTTAAAGGACTAAATCTGGGATATCCGACCAAGGCACAAGGTAGCTCTACTTTGTTATTGACTGATGCGGCGCCAGTGGCACAAAAAGTACGCATGACATTCCCTAAAAGAGATAACCTGCCAAAAGTAGCTATGCCAGAAGTTGAAGTACATTGGTACGACGGCGGTTTACAACCTCTTAAGCCAGATGGATGGCCAGCCGGTAAAGACATGAACTACCAGGGAGGTGGCGTTTTATTCCACGGCTCAAAAGACACACTGGTATGTGGTTGTTACGGACGTCGTCCATGGTTGCTTTCAGGACGCAAACCAGATGTACCAAAGACTTTACCACGTATTACAACAAGTCATGAAATGGACTGGGTAAGAGCTTGTAAAGAATCGCCTGAATCAAGAACCGAAACATTGTCTCCATTCAGCGAGGCAGGACCATTCAATGAAATGGTAGTAATGGGTGTATTGGCCGTTCGTTTACAGTCTCTCAACAAAGAACTGGAATGGGATGGTGAAAACATGCGCTTTACCAATATTGGTGATGATGAAACCATTAAAACAGTAATTAGCGATGGTTTTAAAATCCACGACGGACATCCTACTTTTGATAAAGAATGGACTAAGCCTGTAAATGCTAACGAATTTGCTAAGGAATTAATCAAACACAAGTATAGGGATGGATGGTCTTTGCCTGAAATGCCTGTATAAAACCTTAAATCCGCAAGCGTATTTTTATAGCCCGCAGATAACGCGGATTTGCGCTGAAAATATTTTCATCCGTTTGAATAGATAAAAATCTGCGGTAATCTTCGCAATCAGTGGGAAAAAGAAAAACATTGCAAATGTTAGATAATAATTAAAACTTAAAACAATGAAAAACTTATTTATATTCGGTCTGATAATGACCATTTTTGCATCATGCTTTGATAAACCACAGGAACCAAACACCTTGACAAAGGAAGAAAAAGCAGAAGGCTGGCAGCTACTTTTTGATGGTAAAACTACAGATGGTTGGCGTAATTATGGCAAAGCAACCTTTCCAACAGGATGGGAAATAACAGAAGACGGCACCATTCACTGTCCGGGCTCAGGTCGTGGAGAAGCAGGTGGTAAAGATCGAGGTGACATCATCTACGGAGCCAAGAAATTTGGTAACTTCCATCTGAAACTTGAATGGAAAATTTCTAAAGGTGGTAACTCGGGTATTTTCTACCTGGGACAAGAAAATGATTCATTGGATTATATCTGGAAAACTGCACCGGAAATGCAGATATTGGATAACATTAACCATCCGGATGCAGAAGAAGGCATTGCCGGTAATCGTCAGGCTGGGTCATTATATGATCTTTATCCGGCTGTACCGCAAAATGCAAAACCCGTTGGTGAATGGAATGCGGTAGAGATTAAAGTCTTCAAAGGATCGGTATGGCACATTCAGAATGGCGAAAGAGTAGTTGAGTACCATTTGTGGACACCTGAATGGAATGAGTTAGTAGCAGGTAGTAAGTTTCCTGAATTGAATCCTACCTGGGCCGATGTTGCTTCTGAAGGATATATCGGATTGCAGGATCATGGTGATGATGTGTGGTTCCGCAATATCAAAATCAAAGAATTATGATTCGCCCTTCATTAATCTTTGCCTTAGTACTTTTAATACTATCTAATACACAGATGGTAAATAGTCAGGTTCAAAAAAAACGCATCGGTATTCAGTTATGGTCAGTGCGCGATGATATGAAAAAAGATGCCGAAGGCACCATCAAACAATTGGGTGAGATGGGTTATGCCTTTGTTGAGGCAGCCGGATACAAAAACGGCAAATTTTATGGCATGGAGCCTTTGGCTTTTAAGAAGTTGTTAAACGACAACGGACTGGAATTTACCGCTTCTCATTGCGGAAAAGCTTTACCTGAGAAAGAAGAATGGGATAAAGTGATGCTATGGTGGGATGAATGTATTGATGCCCATGCCAAGGCCGGGGTTAAATACATTGTTCAGCCTTCTATGGATAAGAAGGGTTATGGTTCTCTTGAAGACTTAAAACGTTATTGCGATTATTTCAATACAATTGGTGATAAGTGTAATGCCAAAGGTATTCGTTTTGGATATCACAATCACGATAAAGAGTTTGAAGAAGTGGATGGTATCGTCAGATACGACTACATGCTTGAAAATACAGATCCTGAGAAAGTCATGTTCCAACTCGATCTTTACTGGATTATGAAAGGCGGTAAAGAAGCCACCGATTACTTTAAGAAATATCCTAAGCGCTTTGAATTATGGCACGTCAAAGATGAAAAAGAGCTTGGCGAGAGTGGTAAGATGGATTTTAAACCTATCTTTAAAAAAGCTTCAAAATCCGGAATGCAGGAAATCATCGTAGAGGTGGAACGCTACAGCTTCACCCCTATTGAAAGTGTAAAACGAAGTCTTGAGTTTTTAATGAATGCGTCATACGTTAAATAAATCGGGTCTACACTAAGAGTGAAGAGGTTGTCTTATCAGAGGCAGCCTCTTTGTTTTGGTAGTTTGTGATTCAATTTCTCCAACAACCATTGGTTTGTTTAAAATACTACTTACATTTGAAAGCTCTTGAATTAGCTTACGGGATGAAACAAGATAACATTATTGATCTGGAAAAAATTAAAGGGGGAAGTCAGATTGAATTCTCGCGTATGCTTAATTTTTATACGAAGGACTTGTTCATTTTCACTTTAGGTATCCTTGGAAATAAAGAAAATGCAGAAGAAGTAGTTAATGATGTTTTTCTTAATATATGGGAAAATAGAAAGAAAATTATCGACATCAAGAATTTAAAAGGATACCTGTTTATTGCTGTAAAGAATAGAGCTCTGTCAGCTTTAAAAAGCAAAAAAGATATTGTCAATATTGATGACCTCCCCACCTTCTACATCGATAAAATTAAAGCACCTGCAGACCACTCAATCCCATCTGACACAATGGAAGTCATCAATTTGGCAATTGATAAATTACCACCTAAGTGTAAAATGGTTTTTTCGCTTTCGAAATTACAAGGGTTTAAAAACCATGAAATCGCAACAATGCTAGAGGTTACTGAAAAAACTGTCGAGTATCATCTTAAAACAGCAGTTACTAAGCTATGCGATGCGTTAGATCATTTAAGAAGTTCCAATAAAGAGGATAACCTAAGGATCTTATCTATATTATTTAGCATTCCATAGACATCAGAATACCAGTCGATTGCGCATTTTATTGAAAAACATTTACTTTTTTTCAGAATGACCTAGGGTAAATGCGTTTTCATTCTGTCTTTTATAATAAAGACGACAATTAATGAAGCCAGTTATCGACAAATATCAACTCTTAGTAAAAAAGCTTAATAATAATCTAACCAAGGAGGATTCTCAATTATTAGATAAAGAACTTAATGTAGATCAACAGTTTCACTCTAATTATAAGGTATTAGAAAACTTCTGGAACAAGTGTTTCACAAGAGACTACGAAGAAAATCAAAAGAACATATATGCCAAGGTCATGTCTGGTATTCTTAATATTGAGCCACAAAAGCGCCCAGGTTCAAGATTAAAATATTGGGTTGCCGCCTCGGTGTTTCTTCTTTTTGCTAATATAGCTACCTTATTGTATTATATAAATGGAAGTGAAACCGAGCTCAGATATTATTCTACATTAGACGGTGAAAGTAAAGAGATAGTTCTTGATGATAGTACCGTTATTACTCTTAAAGAATCGTCCTTGCTCATTGCTCCTGAAACATTTGGCAGCCAAGAAAGAAATGTAACACTTGTGGGGGAAGCATTTTTTAAAGTATCAGAAAATAAAAAGAAGCCCTTTAGCATCAAAACATCACACCTGACTGTAAGCGTATTAGGCACTGAATTTAATGTATCGGCCTATCAGGAAGAAAAACTAATAAGTACTTATTTAAAGGAAGGAAGTGTGCAATTGAAAGGTGACTTTCTTAACTCAAAGGATGTTATAATGCAACCTGAGCAACTAGCCATTTTAAATAAGGAGGATATGCAACTTGAAGTAGTTGATGAGATACCATATAACAATTGGAGTATTGGTTCATTAAACTTTAAAAACAAACCACTGAAAGAAATCATTCTATTACTATCAGAAAAATACAGTATAGATATCTCTCTTCAGGATACAATTGTTGGAAATCAAAAATATACAGGTTATTTCAAAGATGAATCCATTTTTGAAATACTTGGAATTTTATCGTTGACTAAACCTTTTAAATATGAACTGGAAGATGAAATAATTGTGATTAGATCAGAATAAAAAAATGAGGGGAAATGCGTCCAAACATTAAGCCCCCTCACTAATTAAGTTTAATAAATAAACAAATCAAATGTATGAAAAAATTGTCTAAACAGGAAGCCCTGTATTGCAACAGGTGTATCCGTAAAGCATGGCTTGTTATGAGAATTACGCTATTTCTTTTGGTAATGTTGTTGCCCGCTCAGGCTAAAACCAAAGCTCAGAAAGTCAACTTAAAATTAGGAACAACAACACTCGTAGATGTCTTTAGCGAGATTGAAAAGCAGACTGAACTCCGTTTCATATACAATAACGAAGTTTTAAGTGAAGCTGAAAAAGTATACGTAAATGTGACTAACGAAGAAGTAGAGGAAGTATTAAAGTCAGTCCTTACTAATCATCGACTTAGCTATAAGTTCATAGATGATAAAGTAATAATATTCACAGAAAGAAAAGATGTTAATACCAGTCCGGTTGTTCAGCAAAGTATTATTAGGGGTAAGGTCATTGACATTCATGGAGAACCTCTGCCAGGTGTCAATGTATATGAAAAGAGTAACCCTCAGAATGGGGTAATAACCGGAATAGATGGAACTTATACCATTGAGGTAAGTTCTGCCGATGCATTATTGGTCTTTTCATTTATTGGGTTTGATACCCAGGAAACACAAATAGCCGGAAGAAGTGAGATTAACATCACACTTAGTGAAGAAGCTACGGATTTGGGTGAAGTTGTTGTGGTTGGATATGGAACTCAAAAGAAAGTCAACCTGACAGGGGCAGTTTCATCTGTTAAAATGACAGAGTTAGAAGATAATAATGCCGTTAACCTATCCAACACATTAGCAGGTCGTGCACCAGGTGTTAATGTCACAAACACATCAGGGCTAAGTGGTGCTTCCTCAAGTATCAGAATGCGTGGTAGTTTTGGTGAACCGTTATATGTGATTGACGGTGTTATCAGTAATAAAGATGCTTTTGATGCATTAGATGCCGAAGAAATTGATCAGCTAAGTTTTTTGAAAGATGCAGCAACAGGAGCCATTTATGGTTCAAAGGCTGGTAATGGTGTTGTTCTGGTGAAAACAAAAACAGGATCAAAGCAAAAACCAATGTTCCAATTTAAATCATCCTATGGTACATCGAGAACTACCCAGGAATTATTCTCTGATATGTTTACAGCTACTGATGAGCTAATTTATCAGAACAGGGTCGCAGCTTTTGAAGGACGCACGCTGCCTAATGGGGACGATGAATTTGCTTATTTTAAAAATGGTGGTTACAATGTTAATGACTTTATCTGGCAGAATCCATCAAATGTTAAGTCAACACTTAGTGTTAATGGTGGTAGTGACAAAATTCAATACTATGCCTTTGTTGGTTATACGGGTGAAGAAGGATCATATAAGAACCTTGATTCTGATCGATTCAATTTAAGATCTAACGTTACTGCTGAAATATCCAATGCCATCTCGGTAGGACTGAACCTTTCAGCTAAGCAGCAAAATCATGATCGATTCTACTGGCCATTCCAAAGTGATGATGATAACAATGCAGCAGACCTATACAGAGCAACATTTAACTGGCCTAAGCTATATCCATTTTATACACTTGAAGATGGAACACCGGTAAATTATGTGACGGATTTCCCTGTACGTACACCTATGGGTGCCTGGTCTGCATGGAGTGTTATTGATCAGGTTATTGGCGATCGCTACATAAAAACAAGAGAAAGACAACTGAACAGTATCTTAACACTCAATATCGACCTTGGTAAATATATAAAAGGATTGTCAACCAAAGTAGTTGGAAGCTATAACGCTACTGATTTTATGAGGAAGAAATACCTGACTTTCCAGAAGAATTATACCTTTATTCCTGCTGATCCTGATGGAAACCGATTCCTGCCTGATGCACCAGATCCTGATCAGTATGCAATATTTAACTTTAGTCAGGCTCAACCATTCTTGTCTTATGATATTAATACGCAATGGAATTATCAGTTTAATTGGTATCTGAATTACAATCGTCAATTTGGCAACCATGGCATTGATGCAGTAATGGTATTCGAACAAGCCGAAAATGGAGGTTATGGTGCCTTTGGGAAAGGTGAAGATCCAATCATGAACTATGATCAGATGTACGTTTATTCCAGTGACTCTGAACGACGCTATGGAACAGGCTGGGAATATACCGGAGCAAGACAATCATTAATTGGTCGTGCAAACTACAACTATAATGATAAGTATATTGCAGAGTTCTCATTCAGATACGACGGTAATACTCTTTTTCCTGAATCCGGCAGGTGGGGATTTTTTCCATCAACCTCATTAGCCTGGAGAATTTCTCAGGAAGGCTTCATGGAAAAGTCAAGCAACTGGCTGGATGATTTAAAATTGCGTCTATCCTACGGTACAACTGGTAATGACTTGGATGTTTGGGGAAATAGAATTACTCCATTTTCATATGCCGAAAAGTATGTCAATTCAGGCAGTTATATCTTTGGCAACAATACATACCGAACAATTCGTTTAGGAGCAACGCCTAATCCTAACCTGACATGGACAACCAATACCAGCTACAATGTTGGTGTTGACTTTGCGGTATTAAACAGTCGTTTGTCAGGAAATGTAGATGTATTCTTACGTAAGGCTACTGATATTTTGGGGCCACGAACCGTTACTTTACCTGATACTTATGGAAGATCTTTAGCCCCTGAAAACTATGCGGCCCGCTCATGGAGAGGTGGTGAATTATTCTTAAAATGGTCTGATGGAGCATGGGATAACCAATTAAAATACACGATCTATGGTAATATGGGCTATGCAAAAGATCAATGGGACACATATGACGAAGGAGCATCTTACGAAGAAGGCGGTAACCTACACTGGGCCAGTCGAATTGGCCAACCCGTCAACAGATTGATTGGTTTCAAAGCTAAAGGCATTGTAAGAACACAGGAGCAATTAGATGCGTTAAATGCAGCTGGATTTAAGCAGTTTGGCCGTAGCCCTTACCTGGGAGCCATCCTATACGAAGATTTTAGAGGAGATAACTATTCTGACGGAGCCGATGGAAAGGTAGATTGGAATGACCGTGACATCCTGTCCACAAATGCTGCACCGCGAATTAACTATGGATTTGGTTTTAACCTTGAGTGGAAAGGCATTTCACTGGACGCACACTTCCAGGGTGTAACAGCTTATGATAGAATGATCAGTAATAAAGAAGGAGCTGGTATCCGACAATGGGGAGGAAATGCTCGTCCTTATTACCCAATTTGGACCGATGATGTTTGGACACCTGAAAATGAAGATGCTAAATATCCTCGTGTAATCGGCAAGAACTGGGCAGAATCAGGAGCAATCGGATCTACATTCTGGATGAGAAACGGAGCTTATTTAAGATTGAAAAATCTAAATATCGCCTACAATCTACCTGAAAAATGGATGGATTATATCGGTTTAAATCAGGCAAGTGTTTTTGTTAATGGAACAAACCTGTTTGTAATTTCTGAAATGACTGAATTTCATGATCCGGAACAACAAAATTATGATTCTTATCCGTTGATGAAAACCTATACTGTTGGTTTAAGTGTTAATTTCTAGACTTATGAAGATGATGAAAAAAATATTATTAGGGCTACTAATTGTACTATCCTTTACAAGGTGTAGCGATGTATTAGATATTGAAAATTTAAGTACATACAATCCAGAAGTTGTATGGGGGAGTGAAGCTTCTGCAAACGCATATGTTGCGAATCTTTACCCATTATTTGGAAACTGGAGTGTATGGGCAGACAGAGGAACCGACCAGACGGCTGGTATTGATTGGTATGAGGGCAGGATTACATTATCAAATACCCAATATAGAAACTGGAATTATTCAAGAATCAGATCAATTAACCAGGTTATTGCTGACGTTGATGATAGTCCATTAGATCAGGACGTGAAAGATTTTATTAAAGGTCAGGCATTAACAATGCGTGCTTGGGTCTATTTTGGTATGGTAAAATACCATGGCGGAGTTCCATATATAATGATACCACAAGACAGATACGAAGATGACTTGTACGTTTCAAGAAATTCAACTGCTGAGTGTTTTGACTATATTGTTCAGGATTTAGAGGATGCTATCGATTTATTACCTCAGCAGATCAAAAACAGCTCTACCGATTATGGTAAGATTGATGGTAATTTTGCCTCAGCCATTAAGGCGAAGGTACTTTTGTATAAAGCATCACCTCAATTTAACCCTGATAATCCTTGGGATAATAATTATTGGAACGAAGCATATACCTACAATAAATCAGTATATGAATCATTGACCAGTCAGGGATATGCATTGGTTGAAGATTACTCACGTATTGCACTTTCTGAAAGAAATTCAGAGGTCATTTTCTCAGTGATCAATTCAGAACCAGACAAGACGGCAAATTGGGATTTCGGTGCTCGCCCAGGCTCTGTCAGTCGGGATGCTGCGCATGTTGTTCCATCATGGGAATTTGTAAAACGTTATCCAATGAAGGATGGTAAATTATACTCTGATCCAACCTCAGCCTATCATAAAACAGATGATGAGTTCTTACAAACCTATTGGGAAAACAGAGATCCAAGATTTGAAAAGTCGATTTTATGGAATGGAAAACTATACCCTGTAGCAGGTAAGAAGGAAGGATATCGCCAATATACCTCTGTTGGAATAGCCGATGAAAAAGATGATTTTGGTATCAATCCAAATGCAGGTGCCAGTTCAACCAACCTGGATCGTTTTACAGGTTTTTATATTCTTAAGAATTGTAATCTGGCCTTGGAACAGGTAGATGTAATGAATTACGACATTGATTATGTAGTAATGCGTTTGGCAGAGGTTATTCTTAATTATGCTGAGGCTGCTAATGAGGCTGGTCATATGACAGAAGCACTTGATATGATTAAACTATTAAGAGCAAGAGCTGGTATTGAAGCTGGTGTCGACGGGAAATACGGTATTAATGATGCTTCTAAGGAGACGATGAGAGAAGTTATTATTGGTGAACGTGATATTGAGTTGAGTTTCGAAGGGCATCGTTTCTGGGATTTACGTCGCTTAAGAATGCTTGACCGCTTGGATGGATCAACAGTTCATGGTGTTGAGGCCATTGCCATAAACGATGATGGCACTGAAATGACCATGAGTGAAGCTCGTGAGAAGGCTCTGAATAATGAGTTAACGGAAGTCAATTTTAAATACTCTGTATTGCAGGTTCCGAGAAATGGTGTTAAGGAGAATGATTTACCTGACACCTATTATTTCTTCCCACTGCTACAAAGTTCAATTGATGCAAATGAGAACCTCAAACAAAATGTAGATTGGGGAGGTACCTTTGATCCGACTTTATAATTAGATTGTTTAAGTTATCTGTAGAGGCTGTTCAAAAAGAAAAATGGACAGCCTCTTTCAGTGTGTATATTCCTGCCACTGACTTTACAATTGATTTTGGAGATATTAACTCATGTCCACACTCGTCTTAATAGCTGCATGAACATACACGCATTATTCCAAAAACAAATAATTCTTATAATGCCTATTTATGCATTATTAAAAAACTTAGTTCTTACTTCTTATCTAGTATTAGATTATTTTATCAAATTAATAACTCTATTAATTCAACTTAAAGATTTAATATTAAATCCTATATCTTAATATATTCGCTTATACGAATAATTTAAATAAATAATTGACAATTATAATCTGTTTTAGGTATTAACTACTAAACCAATTACTCTAGTATTGCATATATCAACAAACCTTGCTATATTTAATGGTCTGATAATGAAATTCACAACAAAGGATAAACGGTGTTGGGGTGACGCTATATTGGTTTGAGTATGGTTGGATTGAATCACGTTTGGTACTTTGTTCTAAGTATTACTATAAAAAATCTCATAACCTCTAAACTACATGACCGTTAAACTAAATAAACTCCTAAAAGAAGTAAGAGTAAGTTACGCAACTAATCTGGCTCGAAGAATTAGTGACGAGCTTAAGGAGAAAGCGTCGAACGACAAGTATATTGTACCGGTTCAGGAAGAGATACATAGCCTCTATGAGCAAATGGGCCAATACTCTAATAAAAACAGGATAAAATCGAAGCGAAAGGAGTTAGATGAAGCGCGAAGTGATGCTTTCCGTTCGATACTCTACCTTAATAAAGGCTATATGCATCATCCCGATAACGACATTAGTGAAGCTGCCGGCAAACTTCAAAAGTTATTGGATCACTTTGGTTTTGATATGACCAGGACAAACTACTCGGCTCAATCTACCAATACCGAAGTTGTCATTAAAAGCTTAAAAGAACCGGCCAACACAACCTTAGTTGATCAGTTACCAGGTATGACCACATTAATAGAACAACTTCAACAGAAACAAGATTTATTTAGTGACGGTACAACTCAGTGGATAAGGACAAAAGGTGAGCAAAGAAACAAACCCAAACCATGTGATTTGAAGCTTGAATTAGTCAGGTTGATTAATTCGAAGCTGATTCCCTACTTACGTGCAATGATGCAAATGAACCCTAAGGCGTATATTCACCTCTATAATAATGTGGCTATATTAATTCGCGATGCTAACGATATTGTGAAGCAACGAAGTAAACGAGCCTCGCAAAACAAGGTATCAGAATAAACCTATCAGGTTTTATCGGTTTTATTATTTTTAAACCGAAAAACCAACACACATTATGATTAAATTAACTTTATTAATTACCGGATTAGTACTGTTGTTATCCGGTGATCTTTTTGCACAGATTCAGGAACCAATCAAAGTCGAACAACGATTTGGAACTGTATTTACTCAAAATGGAAAAGTTCTGAAACCTCGTCATTTACTTAAATTAACACAGAACAACCCGGAATCATATAAAAGCATGCAACTTGCCCAAAAGAATAACATTATGTCTAAGGTGGTGAGTTTTACAGGTGGTTTTTTGATCGGATGGCAGCTTGGGGTATTTATTAAAACAGATGAACCTGATTGGAAAAAGGTTGGATTAGGCGCAGGTCTGGTTGCTTTTTCCATCCCGTTTGCAGTAAACTACAATAAATATGCAAAACATGCTGTATCTATCTACAACGATAGTATTACAACGGCTAAAGAAGATGTAGCTCAAATAAACTTTGGAATCACAAGCAGTGGAATAGGCTTGAGAGTTACATTTTAAACGTACAAAGATATGGATGAATAAAGCATACATTTCATAATTCAAATGTGCGCTTTTATTTTAATGCAATCTCCTTTATCAATTTATTTTGTAATAAATG
Source organism: Carboxylicivirga sp. (assembly GCF_982718395.1). Lineage (NCBI taxonomy): Bacteria > Pseudomonadati > Bacteroidota > Bacteroidia > Marinilabiliales > Marinilabiliaceae > Carboxylicivirga > Carboxylicivirga sp. The sequence continues at coordinate 1,898 of NZ_CEXQWX010000041.1, read as the reverse complement.
CAAATCTACAGTTGAAAATGAGAATTTAATGTGTCCCACTTTCAGTGCTTTATGATTTTATTAATATTGATCGCAGGACTTCATCCTGCGCTATCATGCACAGACCTTTCAGGCCAATTGTTTAGATTCATTTGTCAGTCCTGAAAGGACAACACATATCAGTATAGTCCGCCAGGGCTATGGTTTTAATTGACAATGCAATTGAGGGCTGTAAGTCCGATACATATATTTAACAGTTGATCCACACAATAAATTGATTTTAAACCTGATTCACGACATTACCTCAATGTACCAACTCTAAGTATCTTGAAAATCAATCCTATGTCTTGTGTCTGAAGTCTAATGATCCATTGTCTCTTAATTTGTCTTAAATCACCTATTTCATAAGCAGGTATCTTCCATCCTTTTAATAAGTTTTACTAATTTCGCGTTTTGAAAACAGAGTAATGAATAGATGATGCATAATGAGCATCGGTTCAACCTTATATCATGGAATACAATTTTAAAGAGTTAGAACAAAAGTGGCAAAAACACTGGAGCGATAACAAGGTTTACAAAGTGGAAGTGGACAATTCTCGTCCTAAGTACTATGTGTTAGATATGTTTCCTTACCCTTCGGGGGCAGGACTTCACGTAGGTCACCCACTCGGTTACATCGCATCTGATATTTACAGCCGCTACAAGCGTTTAAACGGTTTTAATGTGTTGCACCCAATGGGCTATGATGCTTATGGCTTACCTGCTGAGCAGTATGCTATCCAAACTGGTCAACACCCGGCTATCACTACAGAAAATAACCTGAACCGTTACCGCGAACAGCTCGATAAAATTGGATTCTGTTACGACTGGGACCGTGAAGTAAAAACATGTGATCCAAAATATTATCACTGGACACAGTGGGCATTTATCCAGATGTTTAACCACTACTACTGCAACCAGGCTAAGCAGGCTCGTCCGATCTCTGAATTGGTTGAGGCGTTTAATGCTGTAGGTACAGAAGGTTTGGATTTAGCTTGCAGCGAAGAGCTAAGCTTTACTGCCGATGAGTGGAAAGCTAAGAGCGATAAAGAGCAGCAGGAGATATTATTAAACTACCGATTGGCCTACCTGGCCGATACAATGGTAAACTGGTGTCCTGCCTTAGGTACTGTATTGGCCAATGACGAAGTAAAGGAAGGTTTATCGGTTCGTGGAGGCCACCCGGTTGAGCAGAAAGTAATGCGTCAGTGGTCGTTACGTGTATCCGCTTATGCCGAGCGCTTATTAACAGGTTTGGATAATGTTGACTGGAGCGATTCATTAAAAGAAATCCAGCGCAACTGGATTGGCCGTTCAGAAGGTGCCGAAATGACCTTCAAAGCCAAAGATTCAGATGTAGAGATGGAAATCTTTACCACACGTGCCGATACAGTTTACGGAGTTACTTTTATGGTGTTGGCACCAGAAAGTGAGTTGGTTGATCAATTAACTACTCCTGAGCAGCGTGCTGCCGTTGATGCTTACATTCAGGAAACCAAGAAGCGTACCGAGCGTGAACGTATGGCCGAAGTGAAAAAAGTAACTGGTGTATTCTCCGGTGCTTATGCCATCAATCCATTAACCAATGAGGAGATTCCGGTTTGGATCAGTGATTATGTATTGGCTGGTTATGGAACTGGTGCTATTATGGCAGTTCCGGCGCACGATTCGCGTGACTTTGCATTCGCAAAGCATTTCAACTTACCGATTCGTCAGGTAGTAATTCCTGTTGGAGCAGAAGAAACCGATCCAATGACCTGGGACGATTCCATTGATTCAAAAGAAGGCACAATGGTGAATTCAGGCATTATTAATGGCCTTGATGTAAAAGATGCCATTACCAAAACCAAAGAATATATTGCTGAAAAAGGTATTGGCAA
>NZ_CEXQWX010000040.1:0-40506 GCF_982718395.1 Carboxylicivirga sp. | reverse complement strand
AGAGCAAATACCTGACTTAACAGGGAAAGTAGCAATTGTGACTGGCGGTAATACAGGGCTTGGTTTCCAGTCAAGTATGGAATTGGCACGAAAGAATGCAATGGTCATAATTGCATGCCGAACAATTTCAAAAGGAGAACAGGCTATTGCCGAAATAAAATCAAAAATTGGCGTAAATGCTAAATTAGAAGTATTGCAACTTGATTTGGCAGACTATAACTCTGTACGAAAGTTTGCCAAAGAATACATCGATAAATATGACCGCCTGGATATTCTGATGAACAATGCAGGAATCGTAAACCAAATCGATAAAGGCACAACAAAAGATGGCAGTGAAACCCAAATGGGAACAAACCATTTTGGCCATTTTCTGCTGACAGGTCTGCTTGTTGATGTTTTAATGAAAACCCCTGAGTCAAGAGTTGTGACAATGAGTAGTGGTGCTTACAAGCAAGCTAATATTGACTTTGAAGATTTGAATTGGGAAGAACGTCCTTATCACAGAGTTAAATCGTATGGAGACAGTAAACTTGCCAATTTACTTTTTACAATGAAACTTCAACAATTCTTTGAAGCCAAAGGAGCCGATAGTATGGCCGTTTCTGCCCATCCGGGTTTATCAGCCTCACCACGACAGCAAGCTATTGGTATAGGAGGTAAGCTTTCGAAGTGGTTGGCCTCCCCTCTTTCGCGCGGCAGCAGACCGCAGTTGTTAGCAGCAACAGCATCTTTTGTAAAAGGAAACGATTTCTACGGTCCCAGGTATGGCATTGATGGAAAGCCAGTGAAAATAGGCATCAAGCATAAACAATATACACAAGAAGTTGCAGAAAAGCTCTGGGATATTTCAGAAACGAAAACAGGTGTTAGGTTTTAAGAAAGCATTAATGGTTTTTAGTTTAAGAACGGGATAAAGAGATATTTGAATGATTCGAACCGGAGTTGATTAATAATCAGAAAGGTGTTCATTTTTTCGGGTTTATCTATTCATCTTCTTAACTTGCTTAACGACTTTGCCTGATTGCCTTTATGGAAATAACCAGATAATTTCGATATGAGCAAAGAGAAACAAAAGATAAAAAAGGATTTGGCCCGCCGAATAAAAACCTACTACATTACTGCTATTTTTAGTCTGGTATTCGCCGTTATGGGGTTTTCATACAACCTCTGGCGTATGAAGGTAAATGAGAAGAATAGCACAATCCGCACCGCTTCATTTGAAGTATTAAGGGTCTTGGGCGAGTTGGAGCAAAATATTTACGCAGCTCATTACGATCAGGACACTATAAGAGGCAATGCAAGAATTGGCTGGGTTAAAGTAGGTTTAATTCATGATCTTAGTGTGCTCTTAAGTCCCGCTGTTACAGAGGAAGCACTGGAATTAAAAAGATACTGGGGCAAAGTGTGGGATGACCTTCCGGATGATAATACGGTGGCAAACAAGTTGGTAGAGAATATTGACGCAATAAGAGCTGAGATTCGATTAACCATTGAAGATATAAAGTAAGGGGTAATCCGTGCTGCTTCCAACCCATCAGCTGGTGCGCGTGTCCTTACGCGTTCCTGATTTACTTAAAGGACATGTAATAAGGAATATTAAAAGGCAACCTCCAACTTGCCTTATTAAACTTGTTTCGCAATTCATTATTCGCTTCTTATCTTTGCGGCATGTATTTGATTTTACAAAATCCGGGACATAACCGAGTCTATTATAAAGAGGCCGCACAACTGGCCGTGTCAGAATTGGGCATTGCCGGTCAGCGCTTAAGTATTCCTTGTGATGAGGTTGAAGTTGTTGAGGTAGCCGGAGTTCGGTATATCTCATTAAGAATTGAGGATGAGCTAAACAGTGATGATATTGGTATTTTGTCACGTCTCTCGTTCACCTTTGCTATTTTTAATCAGTTTGGAATATATGCTGAAGATGGTCTCGTGCCCATCCCCATTGAGCGTTACGAATACCTGGATGGCAAGATTAGTACTATTCAGAAGTATGCCGGTAAAACAAATGAGTTGTTCACCAAAATGATGGTGAATGTAGCATTATTGGCCAGTGATTTTAATTACACTGATGATATCTGCTTACTTGATCCGGTGGCTGGACGTGGCACCACATTGAACGAAGCTACTGTATATGGTTTCAATGCTTTTGGTATTGAGATAGAGCAAAAATCAGTACACGAGAATCAGATTTTCTTTAAGAAATATCTGCAGAACGAGCGTCATAAGTTTTTGGCAGATAAACGTATGGTGTATGGTAAAAACAAGTCGGAAGCCATTTACATGCACGAGTTTGAATATGCCAACAGTAAAGAGACCTTTAAAAACAAGGAAGATCGCAAACGACTTGGACTGGTGAATGGTAACTCACAGGATGCCGATAAATACTTTAAAAAGAATAGCTTTCACCTGATCGTGGGCGACCTGCCCTATGGTATTGCACATGGTAATACCGGTGCTAATAAAAGCAGCACTGGAACCCGTAATCCTTCTGAGCTGATCAGTTCATGCCTGCCCGCCTGGAAAGCGGTTCTGAAGAAGGGCGGTACCATTGTACTTGCCTGGAATAGTTTTGTCGCTTCAAAACAAAAACTGGCTGCGATATTTGAAGAACATGGTTTGCAGGTGATGAGTGGTAAAACTTATGATGGCTTTGAGCATATGGTGGATAAGTCCATTAAGCGTGATATTATTGTGGTGAAGAAGCTATAAGAAGAATTGTTGAATACAGACTATTATTTGGAACAATTTCTCCTCCTTAATCAAGGAGGAGTACGGTGAGGAACGAACCGGGAGGTGGTTTTATAAATGTTTTTTAGTCTTTTGGTAATGAGATTTAATGTCGTCTATAATTACATCAGGATGTTCAAACACCATACAATTCTCATATCTTAAAATAGTAATACCATATTGTTCTAAGACTTTATCACGTATTCGATCGTATGCTTCATTATAAACATGGTATTGGCCATCCAGCTCAATACCCAATTTAAGTTGGGGACAGTAAAAATCAAGTATAAAATTATCAATTGAATGTTGCCTTCTAAATTTGAGATTACAGATTTGCTTAGCTTTAAGAGATCTCCATAATACAGCTTCAGCCGATGTTGAATGGTTTCTTAAGTTCTTTCTCCTGTTCTTTAATTCAGGTAGGTTGTTTTTCATAGAAATACAATCAAAATTATAATTTGCTCAAAACCTCCTCCCCTCTCCGTTGTCGAGGTACTCCTCCTTTTTAAGAAGGAGAAATTTAAAACAACCTTATCAAGTAAATCAATCCAATCGCAACTTGTGATTTTTGATCTCTTCCTGATTCAAGTATAAATCCTGATCATATTTTAGCCATGTGGCAGCAAACTTCTTAAAACGACTACATGGGTATATGGGGCATTGGTGGCAATGTTGCAAGCCCCTTTTTTCAACACAGCAAACATAAATGCCCTTACACTTTCGCTTTTTACAGCCTTCTTCAAAACCTACACATTTGTTCTTCGTTCGTTTGTAGTTTGGACATTCTGCACAATTAATGCCACAAGGAGGGTAGAAGTTGTTTTTAGGTCCGGGATTATTCATCTTCGAATATTTACGGCTCAATTTATACCAAAAATATTTAACCTGGAAATGTCATTAGAAAATCTATTACCTATCTGGGTTAAAAGCCGAAACGATTGATTGTACCACCATTGTAATCACCACTGTATTTCCTTCATATCCCTGAAGAACTTTCCGGTAGAGCCATTATCGGGGAGTTCAGCAGCCCAAATGATCGTTTCGGCCCCCTTTTCAGGGCTGCGAGGGGCTGTTGGTCCACCCATATCTGTTCTCACCCAACCGGGGCATACAGAATTTACAAGTATATTGTGGTCTTTTACATCAGCGGCCAATTTTACGGTCAGAGCATTTAAAGCGGCTTTTGAAATGCTATAACCAGGCGTACCTCCACCCATCTCGTAGAAGGACCCTGCCCCGCTCGAAACATTTACAATACGTCCGTATTTTTGTTTTTTCATCATGGGGATAAAAGCTTGTGCCATTCGCCAGGCACCGATCAGGTTGGTTCTGATGGTTTCCTGCACTTCCTCCAGATTGGCATTGGAAGCACCATGCCAGGTATCGTAATTGATTCCCGCATTGTTAATGAGTACATCCATTCGCCCAAATTCATTTTCAACAAAATGCTGTATAAACCCCACACTTTCCAGATCAACTACATCCAAAGCGTGATAATACACGTCTCCATACTCCTGAAGCTTAGTTTTAGCCTGCAATCCATCAGTCTCTTTTCTGGCTGTCAGGATCACCTTATAACCTTTCTTCAATAGTTCCTTAACTGTTGCCAGCCCAATACCTCTGTTTGACCCGGTAACTAATACTATTCGTTGTTCCATTGTGTTTTTATAAGAATTATTAGTGTCTCATTATTTCGCTAAATCAGTTTCCTATTAATAAAACACCTCTTCCTATCCTTGTCAAGGAAAAGAAGAGGTGTTTAACGGTCCGTTTGTAATCTGGAACAGGCTTATTTACTGTTTACAGTTTAGCCTGAAACCATTTAGATGCTTTATCAACCGCCATACCAACTTCTGTTTCCTGATCGTAGAAGTTAAACTGTTGCATTGGTGAATCTAAATCGGTTTCTACCCAATTTAACTGCTTGTCATTCGTGGCAATCTTCTCAAAAAAGTTTTTGGTGTATTGTGGTAAAACACAACCATCGGAGTGAATCATTAAAGTTGCGGCATTCAATTTTGAAGCATAAGGCATGGGATCAAGTGTTAACCAATCTTCCCAACTCATAACTGCAAATTTATCGTTGCTCCACTCCTTGATACCACCTCGTTCTGGGTTCAAGTAGTAATCGTATGGACCATACATTGCTGCAGAAGGATTGGTCGTAGAAATGGTTTCGATATATTCCACCACGCCATCTTTAGCAAAAGCTTCTTTTGCCTTGCGTGCAGCAGCAATCTTTTCTTTCACTCCTTCCTCGCCTCCATAGAATAATTTGACGGCCTCGGCATCCTGCAGCCATGATGCAGCAGTTACAACTGCTTTAATTCTATTGTCATCAGCTGCCGCCATCAAAGTGTACATCGATCCTGCACATACCGCAAAAGCGCCAATCTTGGCATTGTCTACTTCTGGCAGAGTTTCCAGGTAGCTCACGGCATTTTTAATATCCTGAACTTTCATTGTGGGATTCTCCCAAAAACGTGGTTCACCTTCACTTTCACCATAGTTTCTAAAGTCGAATGCAAGAGTAATAAATCCTTCGTTGGCAAAACGTTCTGCATATAGTCCGGCCATTTGCTCTTTTACAGTTGTCCAGCTTCCTGATACCACAATTGCAGGATAGGATTTGCCTTTTTCATAGTTTGCGGGATAATATAGGTTACCAACCAATTTTAAACCTTCGCTTTTAAAAGTTACCTGTTCCATTTTTCTATTTGTTTCAGTTAATACTTTGGCCTGTTTTGAATGGGCACAAGCTGAAAAGGCCACTAACGTTACGATTACTCCAATTAAATTTCTCATGGTTATTTGATTTTATCGAGCAGTCCGAATCCTTTTGCAGCTACAATCGGATTAAAGATTTCTACATACTCGGTTATTTTACCTTCATCATTAAATTTAAATGTGGCGTAGTAGTCGTTATTATACCAGCCAGCATCGTTCTTTAATTTGATTCTTCCTTCGAATTTCACAAAAGTCATAGAAGGGTCTTCCATTGCATAAAGCTCTTCAATCGGGAACTCCATTTTTTCGAAATTAGGGAAAACAGGTGCCCAGTAGGCACGTACTCCATCCTTTCCTTTGGTTCCTTCCGGGAACAAACCAGATGCGTAAGGATTAATATGTACGCCATCTTCAGCGAATAAATCTACCACAGCTTCTACATTCATATCTTCCAAAGCCTTTAAAAAAGCACGTGTATTCGCTTTGTTTCTGTCAGATATTTGACTTTTCATATCAACTTCTTTTTTCAATGCTTCCCCTTCCTTTTTATAGTTTGTATGGCAAGCAGATAATGTTGTTATTGCCACTGCTAACACGATTACTACTTTCTTCATGGTTTTACTTTTTTACATTCTCCATTGCTACCTGTGGTAGCTGTGTATTTCCATCCTGATATTTGTAATTCAGCTTCATCTTGTTTACCCTCCAGGTGTCTCCTTCTTTTGTTAGCTCAAGATTGTATGAACCAACAACCGTCCAGATATTTCCTTCTTCGTGTTCCAGGTAGTGTGTTGCTGTCCCATAGCAATAAACTTCTGCCATATCACCATTTACTTTTGTAATAAAATTACCTAGTTGATGGTGTGTTGCAGTAAATCCAGGTAAAATAGTTTTCCAGGCATCAGTGATTTGTTTTGGACTTAAAACCACAGCTGGATTGCCATTCATGCTTGAATAGTCCAACTCCACCTGGTCGGCAAATATTGCTTCAACAGTATCCCATTCCCTGTTATCGCTAGCAACAAAAAGTTGCGATACCACTTGATTAATTGTTTCCATATGCTGTGCATTTATACTTATTGAAATAATGCTGAATAGTAAAATTGTCAGAGCCTTCATATCGTTTTGTTTTTGTTTGATACAAAGGTCATTACATTACAGACCATTGGATTTATGATTTCAAAGCAAGAAGTATGAATTTCAAAGAATGCCGATTTTCTAGTAGAGAAATGCCTAAGGAAGCTCTTATATTTACATGGTTGTTTAAAAGCGAAAGAGATGAAGCATATCAAATTCAATAAAACACTGTGTGGAGTAGATTTTCTTTTGAATGTCATTGAAGTTGATGGTTCGAAGAACAATATCATTTCACAAGAGCTTCATACAGCCGATTTTTTTCAGATTGTTTTTATCAACCAGGCAGAAGGAAATTTGTTATTAAACGATCAATCAATTCGCCTGAAGGACAATCAGGTGTTATTTATTTCCCAAAATCAGAAATACCAATGGCATGTAAAGTCCGAAATGTTTAAGGCCACGTTTTTGGTCTTTCAGGAGGATTTTTTGAATGATTTTTTCTCCGATCAGTTTTTCACCTATCGCATGCTCTATTTTTATCAAACAGAGTTTCCGCTGTTTATAGAAATAGCCAATGAAACAAAGCAGCAATTTACAGGACAGCTAGAAGAAATAAAGAAAGAATTAATGCAACCCCAAACCGATAGTGTGCATCTTATCCGTTCAATTTTATATTATCTGCTGGCTAAGCTAAACCGGGCATATACCAGTGAGTATCATATTTCTGCATCAGATATGAATGAAAACATGGCTTTTCAGTTCCGAAAACTGGTAGAAACACACATTCGTAGTAAACAGCGCGTGGATGACTATGTTGATTTGATTAAGATGAGTCGTATCACCCTTAATAAGGTGGTGAAAAAACAGTTTAATCAAACCATCTCTGAGTTTCTAAAATCGCGTCTCACTCACGAAATCAAAATGGAACTTATCTATTCCAATAAAAGCATTGATGAATTATCGCTGGATTTTAACTTTTCTGAACCAAACCATTTATCCCGTTTCTTTAAAGCCCAAACGGCTTATACACCAACTGATTATCGTACAAATTATCAAAATGGTAGTTTATAGCAAAAAGCTGGTAGCCTATTCATGTCTTGATATACTGAAATTTGCATCGTAATTTTTAAATAAAACGATGAGAACATTAGCACTAGTGATTATTGCAATTATCACATTAAGCAATTGCACCACGTCAAAACAAAAAGACATGGAAAAGGTAAACATTCAGTTAATCAGAAACGCCACGCTTAGGCTGAACTATGGAGGCAAAACTATATTGCTTGATCCTATGTTATCGGCCAAGAAAAGTTTTATGTCATTTGTAGTACCAGATAAAAACTTGAATCCAACAGTTGATCTGCCTGTTTCGATCGATCAAGTCATTGATGGTGTTGATGTGGTACTGTTAACACATGCTCATCCCGATCATTTAGATCCTAAAGCAATAGAAGTGTTACCAAAGGACATTCCATTTTTTGCCCAGGTTGCTGATAAGAATGCATTGAGTCAAACACCATTTACCAATATTACACTCGTTGATTCTAAACAAACATTTGAAGGCATTTCGATTACCCGCACTGATGGTAAGCACGGACCAGATGAGTTATTCCAGGCCTTGGGCACCGTATCCGGATTCATTCTTCGGGCAGATAATTATCCAACAATTTATATCGTTGGTGATTGTTTGTTGGATGAAGACATAGAGAAAACCATTGCTACCTATCAGCCGGATATTATCATTACCAATTCTGGTGGTGCACTGTTTATGGGAGATAATCGTATTTTAATGGATGTAGATGAAACCTTAAAAGTGGCACAACTGGCACCAAAAGCAAAGGTGATTGCCGTCCATATGGAAGCCTTGGATCATTGCACTGTAACGCGTGAAGCGATGAAGCGTGCAGCTCAAAAGGCAGGAGTTGAAATTATTATCCCAAAAGATGGGGAAGTAATTGATTTATAGATCAGAAACAATGATAAAGAGGTAGATGGATTCATCCTTCTGCCTTTTTACACTTTTTTGCGATAACCGAGTGGGGTTAAACCGGTATGTTTTTTAAAGAATGCACTGAAATTATTGGGAGATTCGAAATATAGAGAATAAGCTATTTCTTTAACACTATCGTTGGTTTGTACCAACTCTGCCTTAGCTAATTTAAGTATGTGATTATGAATGTGACTTAAAGCCGTTTTCCCGGTAATTGATTTTACAACTGCATTTAAGTGGTTGGGATGGATACTCAGAATTTGTGCGTAATAACTTGGTGAATGAAGGTTTGCAAATGTTTCAAGCTTTGCATCTGGGTAGAAACTGGTTTTTATCAATTTCTGGAAACGGGATAATAATTTTAAATCTGCTGTTCGAATCTGATCTTCGGCTTTTTGGGCGTCAACCTGTTTATTAAACAGACGTTTTACCTGATTTAAAAGTAATAAAATATAGGTTTGAATAAAGTTGAATTTATCATCATTATTGCTGTAGTATTCTTCATAGATATGACCATAAATATTCAGAATATTTGGTAATTCTTTTTTATTGATTTCAAATGGGATCGACTCGTCAATCTTCAGAAAAGGGTACTCCTCCAAAAATTGATCAAAATGATGCGAAGAAGCAAGAAAATCTTGCGAAATCATGATATAGTAGCCCGACCAATTAGGAAGAATATCCCAAGACAGAATTTGAAAAGGTGAATTAAAAAAGACAGTTACACCATTCGGAAAATCTGTGTGATGGCCCGAGATGGCTTTACCGTCACCATCAGCTTTAATGGCAATGGAATAAAATTCATGACGAAAAGGCGACATTTTAGGCACCACCTTTCCCATGTTGTCTTCAAAACTCCGAATATCAAAATGCGGATGCTTAGGCGCTGAAATTCCAATCGCTTTACAATATTCAGTTATAGTTTTGAAATGCTGCATATACAAAAATAGGAACTTTATTGTTGTTGTATATAAGAAAATATTTGAACCCGTAATATGCATTAGAATTACTTAAGAAGCATTAATTCCGGAAATTTACAAATGATCAAGATGCGAGGTAGATTTCTGAAAATGTTATAGTTACTTCCTGGAATAATAAAAATTAAAAAAGTTTTATGGAATAAAGCTTTTAGGTGCATCCTGTTATCAGTTAATGAAAATCAATTAAATGATAATAGCATGAAACTCTTAAGCCTAATTATTCTATTTTTCTGTTTGACTGAATTATCAGCCAACAACGTCATTAAAAAAAATATTACTTCAAAAGTGAATGAGGTCACTGTATTTAAAAAGGGTGCTCAAGTCAGTCGTCATAAAGAGATTGCGTTAGGTAAGGGCATTCATTTGTTAAAGTTCACAAAACTATCTCCTTTTATTGACGCAAAAAGTATCCAGGTAAAAGCCAATGGAAGCCTTACAGTTTTGTCGGTTAACCATCAACTCAATTACCTTTTGCAAGTGCAAAACTCAAATGAACAGAAGGTGCTGAAAAACAAAAAGAGCCAGGTTGACGAAAAGATTGATCTTCAATATGCCTACTTATCAATAGTTAAAGAAGAATTGGAATTTTTAAAGGCTAACCGACACCTTGGAGGAAAAAACGATCAGTTGAACTTGACAAGCCTTCAGCAGACGGCTGATTATTATGGGAAGCGCCTCACAGAACTAAAACTAAAGGAGATTGAATACAATAAGCAAATCAAAGATTTACAGGAAGAACAAAGTAAAATCGATCATCAGATTAATGCATTATCAGCTAAGAAGGAATATCCAACAGGGGAAATACTGGTAAAGGTTGATATTAAATCGGCATGTAATACCAATTTTGAGTTATCCTACTTGGTAAATAATGCTGGTTGGTTTCCATCGTACGATATTCGCGCTAAGAATATTAATGAGCCTGTTCGACTTATTTACAAGGCTAACCTGCGCCAGGATACTAAAGTTAACTGGGACAATGTTAAACTAAGCTTTTCTTCTTCCGACCCCAAAATAACTGGTGTAGCACCAGAGTTAAAAACTTATTTATTGGACTACAACATCTTGCCTCCGGGCTATCAAAGCATAGTTAATGAAATAAGCGGAAGAGTTGTTGATGACAACAACGAAGCCTTACCTGGTGTAACAATTACAGTTAAAGGCACATCGATTGGTACTGTTACTAATATGGAAGGGTATTATTCGTTAACCTTACCCAATAATGCTGCCTATCTCGACTTTTCATTTATTGGTTTTGAACCAAAAGTATTACCAATTACCAAGAATCGATTAAATGTGAAACTGAATCCAAGTGTTACAGACTTAGATGAAGTAGTGATGATGGGTTTGGGTAGTAGTAATATGAAAGGTGCATTGGCAGGAAGTGCTGCTGGATTATCTGTAAAACCAAAGCGTGATAAGCAGGTAAAAATAAGAGGCACTAACAGTCTGGCGTTACCAACTAAACAAGTTCGCAATCAAACCACTGTTGAATTTAAAATTAAACAAGCCTATTCTATTCCATCAGATAATAAAAACTACACGGTAGATATGGAAGCTTATGAGCTGGAATCGAATTATCAGTACTATTGTGTTCCCAAAATTGATCGTGATGCTTTCCTGATAGCTAAAATATCGGATTGGGAACAATATAATTTGCTGGAAGGTGAGGCCAATATCTTTTTTGAAGATACATATATTGGTAAAACCTTGTTGGATGTGCGTTTTGCTTCTGATACGCTTGACATCTCTTTAGGACGGGATAAGCAAGTAGTTGTTAGCCGGGAAAAGGTGAAGAATTATACAACTAAACAACTTATTGGTAATAAAAAACAAGTAGGTAAAGCTTGGGAAACCGTCATTCGAAACAATAAAAATGAGGCGATCAATATATTGGTACTTGATCAGGTACCCGTTTCCACAATAGAAGAAATTGAAGTTAAAATAGAAGAGCTTAGCAAAGGACAATTAGATCAGGAAAATGGACAGGTTAGCTGGGATCTGCAGTTGCTTCCGGCTGAAAAAACAGAATTACAATTGCGCTATTCGGTTAAATATCCAAAATACCGTAATTTGCATATTGAGTAAAAAAGAACAGTCTATTTATGGAATTTGCCTGACAAGTGCATCCTGATAACAACAATTGAAAGTTAAATTTAAAATATTGAATTATGAAACGTACAACCTACATTAGCCTTTTTATCCTGTTATTTACCCAATTAACTGTAGCACAAAATACAACAAAGCTTAGGGTTGAAGGTATTGCCCGCATTACCGAGGTGCCTGAAGACATCATTGTTTCCATTAACCTGAAGGTGCAGGATAGCCTCTACCAGGAGTGTTTCAATAAGTCAATGAAATCTCTTAAAGAGCTCAAGGCAGTTTTTAAAGATAATGGTATCGATCCAAAGCTGATTAAGTCAAAAAACATCGCAGTTAATGAATCTTTTGAATACATACGCAACAAACGGGTGAAAACCGGCTACGTATCCAACATTGCATTGGAAATTAAAGCACCATTTACACAAAAATTTTCCAATTCACTATTAACAAGTTTAGATCGGGAAAGTATGGATATCAATTACAGTATAGCCTTTGGTTTTAGTGATGAGCAAAAAACAAAGCTTCGTGAGAAAGCGATTGAGTTGGCTGTTGATGATGCGCGTCAAAAGGCAGAAACCATTGCCAGAGCAGCTGGTCTAAAATTAGCGGGAATTCAAACAATTAATTATGGGAGCGAGGGCACATCCTTCCGTCAATTAGATATGGTTTTTAATGAAGAACTTGGTGCGACCTCAATGAAAGCGAGGGCTAATAGCTTTGGTGGCGTTGATCTTAATCCAAAAGAACACCAAATTCAAAAATCGATTACTATTGAGTGGAATTTTTCTGAGTAAATATACAAAAGGCTGTCCTACCAGACAGCCTTTATTCTCATTCATTGATGAGACGATCTCCAAATAAGCGTTTTGCTTATCCCTTATTCTCACACTCTTTTTTTTCTCCGTCTTTTTCACAGCATGCTTTCTTCTCACCATCTTTGTCGCTACATGCTTTTTTGTCTTTGCATTCGGCCTTTTCAGCACATTCTTTTTCGCATTTAGTGCTGTCTTTCTCGCAACAAGCCTCTTTTTTTTCTGCATCTTTCGAGCAACATGCTTTTTCAGCTGAAGCGTCTGCTGTAGCTTCTACAGCTGCTTTTTCCTTAACTTCATCTCCCTGTGCATTTGTTTTCATTCCACAAGATGAAACAACAAAAGCGGCTACGGCTAAAATAACTAGAACTTTTTTCATTTTTTTAAATAGTTTGAGTTAATAATGTATGTGAATAAAGTCTCTATAAAACTCTGGTTTAGATAACTTCAGACATTACGGAATTATACCACAAGAGTTACAATTATAGTTATTTAATACTATAAATAAAAGATGTGCAGGTCAGTCCAACATTCATATTATAACGCAACCAATTCCAAGTAATTGCATCTTAACCTAAAACCAAATATTATGAAGAAATTTCCATGGCTGGCCTTTTGCCTCATTTTTTTACTTACAAGTTGCGATGACTCGGATGATAAAATACTCCCGATTGACCCTGATAATTTACTGATCGGCCATTGGTCGTACCGACAAAGCACTGAAGGTAACCAAAGTACTTATCAACGAGTTGATCAATTTATTGAAGATGAGTATGGTTTTTTATTGGATCACAATAATCAATTCATCGAACGAAGAAATGCAGGATGGTGTGGTACGCCACCTATGGTATTAGAGAATTTTGAAGGAACTTGGGAACAAGAGGAAAACCGAATTAATATCAGTGTTGATAATTGGAATGGTGAGGCGCATTATACATGGGAAGTAATAGAGCTTAATGAGGATCAGCTTGTTATTAAACTAGTTTGGGATGAATATAGTCAAGGCAATTAATAATGTAGCTTTAAGTATAGAAGAGGGGTAAAAGGCATGGCATCTGAGTTGATATATAATGTATTGATCTGGTCTAAAGGTACACGGCTAAATTGATTGTACTTGATGTTTTCGGCGTTTGTGACATTTAATACTGAAATACCCACTTCTCCGTTGAATTTCTGAAGTGATAAGCGATAGATGAAAGAGGCATCCAATCGATTATAATCAGGCTCAGTATATTGTTGTTTTCTGTAATTACTATAAATAGGAAAGCCAGAGCCATAAATATAACTGGCCGATAAGTGAAATGGACCCATATTAAACAGACCAGCCAATTTTACTTCATGTCGCTGATCATATAAAGCCCGACGATATTCATTGTCGATTAAAGGATATTGCTCTTCTGTTTTTCCCAACGAATATGATGCCCATATAGAGTGGTCATTAAAATCTTTTTTTGCGTATAAATCAAGACCATATGAACGGCTGTTGCCATAAGTGATAATACTCGTCTGTTGACCTCGAATAAACCGTGTCAAACCATCGTTTGTTTTATAATACGAATCTGCGCTAAACAAAAAATTCTGAAGTGTATAAGCAGCTCCCAGAACATAGTGTTCTGAACTTACTATCGGAATCTCTGTTCCATCAGCCAAGGTCCAGGAATAGCGAAAGTTTCCATATTCATCTTCAACCGAACTCTTCACAAGAAACTGATGGTAATGGCCCCAGGAAGCATTGAGTTTTATATTTCCTGATGCCCGGTATGATAGGCTTAAGCGCGGGTCGAAATATATTTTGTCAACAAAAAAGGAATGGTTATATCGAAGTCCGGCGGTTAAATTCAAACGGTTATTTATCCGGAACTTATCCTGAAGATATAAGTTAAGCCGGTTAGCACGTTCCGAAAGGTCAATATATTGTGTGTTAAAGGTATCCTCAGTTAGAACCAAATCATTATTGATCCATTCCATACCTAAAGTGAAAGCATGTTTCTCGCCAAGCAATAAAGTGTTTTCCCATTTAAGGCCCAATTCACTAACATCATTTTGAGTGTTAAGATCTTTTCTTACCCGACTCCACTTGAAATAACTTGCCTCACTATGCGAAGAATAATACGATTGTAATGCAGAATAGCTAAACTTTAATAATGAAGAATTGCCATTCGCCCACGTTTTCCCGTAAAACGCAGTTCCTCCTATTTGTGTGTTTTCTTCCTTTGCCTCATTTTTGATATTGATATCTATTAATTCCCCATGTCTATTTTCATGCTCGATATCTCTGTTAATATTTAGATCAAAATTATCGGCAGCATGCAAGACGCTTACATAGAATAAATCACCATTATCACCTTGTAGCGAATATTTCAGGTTAAAATCGCGGTAGTCATATTCAGGCGTTGCGTTGAAGTTATTGCTCTCTTCGGCCAATTTATCCAGATAATCCAAATCATCGCTGCCAAACAAATTATAATATGTTTGTCTGAAAGCCAAAATAACAGCTGATTTCTTGCTGAATGGCAACTCAACCATTCCATTAAGCGTTTGATTGTTGATAAAAAGATTCAGTCCGGGTTCCAGTGTGCTTCCGGTTTTGCCACTGATATTAACAATACCGCCTACTACATCATCATTGGTTACACCATAACCTCCTTTATTTACCTCGATATTTTTAGCCAGATATGGATTAACAGCACTAATATTGTCATTAAAATTTTTCAGACCCCAAATAGTAAAACCATCAAATGTCACACGGCTGGTTCCTTCGGGGCTTCCCCATATAATTAAATCATTAGGTTGTTCGCCAGCGGCCAATATACCTGGTTGCAGTCGTAGAAGGTTAAACACCGAATTGTCGCCATTACCAGGCAGATAGTTGGCTATATGATGATTTAAGCTGGTAAGGCCTGATGATTCGCCAATCTGTGTGGATTTTTCGACAATATTATTGGTTACAACCACTTCTTTAATGCCAACTGCTGAAGGTGTTAACACTAATATATGATCCGAACCGGCATTTAATAGAGTATCCATCATAAAACACCCCAGGTGCGAAGCAATCACCTCATAAATACTGTCATTCACAAAATTAAAACTGAACATTCCTTTCACGTCTGTTACAGCTTGTTGATCATTGGCCTTAATATGAGAAAAGGGTAACGGCTCGCCCGTCCCCCTTTCAATGATTTTACCCACCAATGTGTAATGGCGGGGTTTCTTTTCTTTTTTTATAGGGAAGATAATATAAACATCTTCATTCTTCTCATATTCGAGGGGCAGCCCTTTTAGTAGAGAGCTTAAAGCTTCATCAATTGTTTTAAAATCTTGTTTTATAGTGACTTTAAAGTGAGAGAGCTGATGATCGTTAAAGGAGAATTGCAAATCGTAGCGGTCGCGCCATTCGATTAATATTTCACTGAGGGGTTTAGACTGACAATCCACCTCAATAGTTTGTGCCCAAACTGCCGAGGTGGATAACATCGAAATGTATATGAAAAAAACTATTAATTTCTTCACACGATATTGTTTTCTTACTTGGTTACTCCAAGATAATAATGATGATTAAGACCTTGGGTTCATAGTCTTACATTTTCTAATTACTCACTTTATAACCATATGTTGTTTTTTCAAATTTTAATCCCATTGGACGACAAATATTGTACATCACATCATCAACAGAACGATCCAGGCTAAAATTACCGGTGTACTCATCACTCATTTGAACATCCAACACAATACGAACTCCATACTGTCGCTCCACCTCTTCAAACACGGTTTCCATTGGAGTAGAGGTAAAAAAGAATTGATCATCAATCCAGGCTATGGTTTCTTCTGTGTTTACTTTGTCAGAACGAACAACTTGACCATTAGATTGTATAAAGGCCTGCATATTCGGTGTAATATCAGTCGAATTACCACTCACTACACTTACCACACGAACTTTACCAGTGTAACAAGTTACCTTGTATTCATTTTTCCGGGCATAAATATTAAAGCTTGTACCTAGTACAATGGTGCGACCCATTGAGGATACCACTTCGAATGATTCACCTTTTTGTACCTTAAAGAAAGCTTCACCCTCAAACTGTACTTCGCGGTTAAAACGCCACCATAAAGGTTTGTATTTAATAACCGATCCGGCATTTAGTTCGATACTAGATCCATCGGGTAGCATTGCGGTTAGGTGCTGACCGGCATTGGCATTTACAGTTTTAGTGTATAAACGGAAAAATGCTGTAGTGCCCAATAAAACGATTAGTATAGCAGCTACCGATATGAATACCCGACGAAGATTTCTGACTTTACCTTTGGATGTTTCTGTCTCACGCACCTCGTCCTGATCGTCCTCATCCATCATGGCTTCCATTTGTTTCCAGACGTCTTCTTTCGAACGCGAGTATGGCAGCTCTACCTTTGGCAACGACTTCATCATGTCATCGTCATTGGTCCATTGTTCGTTATGTAAATCTTCTTGTTTCATGTTACTGCCAGTGCTTCTCTTAAAAATCTTAATGCGTTTCTCATTCGCTTTTCTACTGCCTTGATGCTTAGTTCCAGTCGATCGGCTATTTCATGGTATTTGAGTTCGTCGTTCCGGCTCATCAAAAATACTTCTCTTTGAATTTCCGGCATCTCGCTGAGTGCTTTTTCGTATGTTTTTTTCAGCTCTTTGTAACTCATTTCCTCTTCTGGCGACTGGCTATTTTCTTGATCCGGCGGACGGGCGATAAATTCCTGTTCAGTTTGACTTCGCCTGTACTTACTGATGAAAGCATCTTTAGCCATTTTATAAAGCAAACCAACAAGCTCTTTGGGAGGCTTGTCCAGTTGCTTTTCCCACATTTTCATAAACACATCCTGCGCTATGTCTGTGGCCAGCTCGGCATCACCACATCGGTAATAAATGTAATTACGTAGTGGATCGAAATGCTCATTAAACAAACTTTTAAAATCTTCCCGCTTCAAAATAATTCAGATTGGTGTCTTTCCGTTAGCTCAATGTATTACGTAAAAGGTAAACCAGTATGTTTCGTTGTTAGTATATTTTTTTCGAAAAACCCGAAGAAGTACGTTTACTCCTTCGGGAACTTTTGGTTATGAGTGAACGGGAAGTTGTTATTCGTTGTTTTCATCACTACCTTGGCGTTTCTCACGCTTACGCTCGCCAATTTTAAATTCTTTGCTTCCTTCTTCTGTTGTCATGGTTGCTACACGGTCGCATTCCATATCACCATAGTTAATGGTTGCAAACACAACACCATTCTTCGAAAGTGATACTTCACCAGCTACGATCCAACGGCATCCACCTTTTTTGATTAATGGAGATGTGATCTCTCTTCTGTATACGTTACCATCAGAATCTTCACAGTTTACAAATCCTGTAATTTCGAAAATATCATCCGTGTGATCCAATGGTGTATCCATACCTTCTGTCCAAGTACGGGTGCGTTCTGCATCACGATCAATGGTTGTTCCGTCTTCTAAAGTGAAAGTTAAATCGCGAACGATTTCCACCTTATATTCATCTTTAAGGAAAGTTTTGACACTGGTTCCGGCAATACCAACACTATCAACACTGAAGTCCTGGAAAGTCACTGTACGTGTAGCACCATTCTCACGACGAGGAGCTGTCTGATAGATTTCAATGATACCAACAATCACACGTCCGTTTTCCAATTCAGTTCCTTCGCCATAGTTTAAAGTAATGGTACGAGGCCATCCTCCTTCTTCCTTTACGATATGAATATCAGGACATTTACCAAATTTGTAACGCCAGCGGTAACGTTCTTTGCTATCATCCCCTCCGGATTTAAGACTGACGCCTGACTGCTCCATGGCAATGGCATCAATAGCTTCATCTGTTCCGGTGAATAAGTCAACTTCATATTCAGCAGCTTCTGCCACATCATCCAAAGAAGCTTCGGTCGTTACAACTGATTCTGTTGTTGATTTAAGATCAACTTCGGTTAATGGCATATCTTCAATAATGTTTTCATTCTTGTCGCAAGATGCTAATGCCGCAACCACTGCTAATGATAATAGTACTTTTTTCATAATGTTCTATTTTATGTGATTAGTTAAATTCTGTTTTAAAGAGCTTTGTTATTAATTCCTTTGAACCCTGTTTTTAGTGCTCTTACATTAGGTCACCGCATCAACTTGATTTTACCCTACCAGAAATTTTATTTTTTTGAAAAATATTTACCAAATGAATATGAGTGTTGGATTAAACATCAGGAAAAGAGTTGTTTAGTGATAATATGATTTGCAAATTATTTTGCAGACAGCATTGACATTAGATGGCTGTATTTGTATTCTATTTCCTTACATTTGTGATTTAATGCATTCTGAATTTGACTTCCACGCCACACATAGCTATAGATTGGAAGAGCCGTGAAGGATACGAGCTACTTTTTAATGAACATTATAGCCGGATGGTTTCATATGCTTATAATTTTCTGAAAGAGCAGGAAGCGTCTGAGGAAATTGCGCAGGAAGTTTTTTATCAACTTTGGATTAATCGTGAAAAAACAGAAATTAAGACGGCTATAAGTTCGTACCTCTATCGTGCTGTTCGAAATCGTTGTATCAATCTGATTAAGCACATTGATATAAGAGAGAAATACAAGGCCTATAATAGTGAAGAGATTGAAAAAGCTGATAAAGAATCTACCGACTTATTAACGGTTAATGAATTGGATAAAATCATTCGTTCCAGTATAGATCAAATGCCACTTCAACGAAAAAAAATATTTCTGATGAGCAGGTATGATGAGATGACTTATAAGGAAATAGCTGAGAAGATGGGCTTGTCAAAAAAAACAATTGAGAACCAAATGGGTAAAGCTTTACAATACTTGCGTGAGGAATTAAAAGATTATTTACCATTGATTATGATATTTTTTCATCAAATATTAAATGGAAAATAGGGTTATAGTTGAAGTAAAATGTCATACTAATATGAACTATTAATTAGAGGTTCCAGGCTACAGGCTAAAAAATATGCAGAACGAAGAAGCACATATTGATGCAACGTTATTGACTAAGTTTATTACTGGCGAAGTCACAAAGGTGGAACAACTTCAGGTCATTGAATGGTTGGATACTGATCCGGCTAATCAGCTTGAGTTTGATAAGTTAGAAGCTGCCTGGATTAAAAGCGGAACATTAGATCCCAAACCTCTGCCCGTTGATATGCCTCAGGCATGGAACAAACTCCATACTAAGATCGAAATACATGACAACCAAAAGCGTGGGATTAAACGTTTCTTATCGCCGGCTGTTTATGTAGCTGCTTCGGTTGCAGTGATCATTCTGTTATTTAATCTGATACAAACAAAAGAAGTTAGTTATACGCCAGTGACTGTTGAAAACCTAACCGGCGAACAACACACCGATACATTACCAGATGGATCTGTTGTTACTCTCAATGTTAGAAGTCGGTTGACTTACCTGAGCAGAGCTGAAGATATACATCGACATATGAAATTGGAAGGCGAAGCTTTTTTTGATGTGGTTCGTGACACACTTCGTCCATTTGTAATTAAAGCCGGAATGGGAGGTGTCAGAGTGCTTGGCACAAGATTTAATGTTAAAGTCACTAACACAACAGATGTTACTGTTAGTGTCGAATCTGGCTTAGTTGAATTATTTTATCCTGTTGCAACAAGTAATGATACCCTTCGATTGAAGTTAACAAGTGGAGAAGAGGGCAAACTATCTTTTCAGAACAGCCAGCTTACCAGTAAAAAGTCAACACCTTCTTCATTTTTTTGGATGGATAATACCCTGATTTTTAAAAATAAGCCACTCCAGGATGTTTTTGATGTGCTGGAGCAGTGTTATGGCGTTAATATTATTTGCGATGATAATAATATTAACCTTACTAATTTATCAACTACATTTAGAGATAAAGAAGTTAATGAGGTGCTCGATGTTATTTCAGCTACCTTCAATGTTGCTTATAGACTAGAGGATAAAACTTATCGAATTTACAGACCTTAAACAATGAAGTATATATTACCGGTTCTTTTTCTGTTTTTTATCCATACGCTAACAAAAGGTCAGAATTATTTAGAGATGCCTGTTACAATTCAATCAGCTAACACGCCGATTGCAACTGTTTTTGATCAACTCGAGGCTCAGCTGGCTTTTAACTTTTCTTACGAAGCCCAACTGATTAATGAAGATAATGAGGTCAGTATTAATGCTGTAAATAAATCGTTGCAGGACGTTTTAACACTTACCTTAGGTCACGATTACGACTTTAAGGTTGTTGGTACTCATGTCATTATTCAAAGTAATTTAGAGCCAGTAGACAGACGAGGGGGAAGCTTCTCATTAATGGGTCAGATACTTGGGCCCGATAACCAGCCTCTTGAAAATGCAATCGTTTATGAAGCTAACAGGCAAACGGCTGCTGTAACTAATTATGATGGTTTCTACCGTTTCAATTTTCGCGATAAAAATCATCCAGTTGCCTTAAATATCAGTCACAGTGGTTTCCGTGATACAGTCGTCCATGTTAGCCAGGGAGAGTTGCAGAAAATGAGAGTTATCCCAATCTCAGAGCAGCGAATTATACCTAGTGATTTTAAAACCATGGAGTCCAAAAGCGGTACCTCTTTGGTCAATAATGAAATGAAGAGCTTAAGCGATATAAAATTGGTTCAGTTCATGATTCCTGATGATGCTTTGTATGTATCCAGTAACCTGAACGCTTTTAACTGGCAATCAGCACAGGTTTCATTAGTACCTTATGTAAGTACTAATGATTTGATGAACGGGTTGACTACCAATAATGTATCCTTTAATGTAATTGGTGGTTATACTGCTCAGATAGAAGGGGCTGAATTTGGCGCTGTCTCTAACTTTATTCAGAACAGTGTATATGGTTTTCAGGCAGCGGGCGTGAGTAATATCGTTGGTAAAGAGGTAGTTGGTTTTCAAGCGGCTGGAGTTGTTAATATAACATTAGGTGATGTGAAAGGTGGACAGGCCAGCGGAGTCATCAACCATGTTAAAGGATACCACACCGGAGCAATGGTTGCAGGAGTAATAAATATCACAGAAGGAACAGGCGAGGGCTCATCTTCAAAAGGAATTAAAGCACAGGTATCAGGCGTAAGTAATATTCATTTGAAAGACACTGCTAACCTTCAAATAACATCTGTTTGGAACCAGGCGGAACGGGTTAAAGGTGTTCAGGTTAGCGGATTCGGTAATTATACAAAAAAACTAAATGGGGTTCAGATTGGTATTGTTAATATTGCCGATACAATTGAAACTGGAGTCCCGATTGGCTTGATCAATGTAGTTAAGAGCGGGTACCGAAAACTCGAATTGTCTACAAATGAAGTGTTTCAGGCAAATGTAGCTTTTAAAACAGGTGGTAATCATTTATATAGTTTTTTGAATGCCGGCTTTGGTAAGTATATTGGGGTAGGATATGGATTTGGTTATACGACTGACTATAGCCGAAAAAGTTCTTTTAACATTGATGTTGGAACCACCGCATTATTTGACACCGATGCAGCCATTAATTCGTACATGGGTATATCCAACCGAATTACGGTAGGTTTAACCCATCAAATTTCAAAGCTCTTTGCATTTTCTACAGGACCTGCTTTTAATTTCTTTATGGTGCATAAGGAAGCAGGAACATCACTACCTTCAGAAATTAATAAACCATCCGGTATTTATTATGGGAACTATTATTTAGAACAAGCATTAAAAGCAAAGAAGAATAATCATTGGTTTGGTTGGTATTTTAGCATTCGTTTTTAATAAATACTTGCCAGGTATTGTGTAAATGTTAGTTTAAGTGGTTTTTTATTCGTCTCATAATGCTGTAAATCTTTTGTTTAGGGGAATGCTCAAAAAAAATATTGATTTTTTTAAAACCCTACTAGGGGTAGATATCGTATCGATTGTCATACTTACAAATAATTCAATCCAGCAAAAACAAGCAAAATGTCGTTGCCAAATTATTTATTATTAGGTCCCGTTAAGGCAGTAGGCCTAATGCCATTAGGTTTCCTTCACCGTTTATCTGATCTATTGGCTTTTATAGCCTATAAAGTAGTACGCTACAGAAAGACAACCGTTTTTCAAAATATCTCTAAATCATTTCCTGATTATAATCACAGGCAGGTAGAAGAAGTAGGTAAGAAGTTTTATAAAGGATTTACCGACATGTTTATTGAAACAACAAAGCTGTATGCAGGTAGAGAAAAAACAGTTAAGAACATGGTTAATTATACCGGACTTAATAAAATTGATGAACTTACCAGTCAGAATAAAACAGTAATTATTGTGATGGGGCATGTAGGTAACTGGGAAGCTCTCTCGACCATGAGTCTTAAGTTGAAAGATCCGCTACATATCGCCTACCAGCCACTTAATTCGAAAGTGATAGAAAAGTATATGTTTGATATGCGTAGCCGTTTTGGTATAAAAATGCTGCCTTCTCATAAATTAGCCAGACACTTAATAAAAAACAGAAAAAATCCTGGTTCTTATATGCTTATCTCTGATCAATGTCCATCGAGGGAGTCAACAAGGTATACAACCCAATTCTTAAATCAACCGACTTCGTTTTTCGATGGATTTGTAAAGTTGAGTAAAGGCGTGAAAGCTGCTGTTGTTTACCTTGGAACGCACCGTATAGAACGAGGTAAATACGAGGTAAATTGCAAAGTTCTTACCGACGACGCAGCCAGCAAAAGTGAAGAAGAATTGGGTAACTTATATGTTAAAGCTCTTGAACAGGATATACGTCAATGGCCGGAACAATGGCTATGGTCGCATAAAAGGTGGAAGAGGTTATAGAAAAATTAATCAAACTTAGAATGAATATAATTAGAGGTGATGTTTCTGCATACCGGTGATTAACCGTCAAGCAGAAACATCACCTTTTTAATTTTCCGCGTGTATGTGCTCAGGCAAGATACATTAATTATGTCACACACAGCATGTCCGACTGCTCCTTTCATTTTAGCCCCTTAATAAATCTAATGTTTCGACTTCAAAATGCTTATAACCTCTATACTTTAATTTTTTTTTGAGGTTTTTTTAAATTCTGAATGGGGGTACTTTAAATATTGCTTGTCATCCTGTTGTAAAATGAAAAAACAACAAATAAAAAATGATAAAGATGACAACAAAACTGATGACTCTAACCATGTTTTTAATAATGACCATTGGATTAAAAGCACAAGATGCTAAAACAATAGCACCGGCACAAGTTACTTTTGCCTATCCGTTAGGCACCAATGGTCAACAATCGAAAGAGATTGCCAATCGTTTTTCTTTTAATGTTCTTTATGGTATAAATGGTGGTGTTAGCTCTTTTGAACTTGGAGGTTTAGGTAATCAAAACCACGGAAATGTTAAAGGCCTCCAGTTAGCAGGTATTGCTAATATTACTGAAGGAACAAGTTCAGGTGCAATTATTAGTGGTATTGCCAATGTAACTACCGAATCAGTTAATGGCATGCATATAGCAGGAGTAGCAAATGTTACTAATGGTAAGGCGTTAGGAGTACAGATGGGAGGTATCGCCAATATTAACAACGATTCGTCAAACGGATTGATGCTTTCTGGTATTGCCAATGTTGTAACAAAGGATATGACCGGTTCACAAATCAGCTTTATAAACGCTACAAGCGGGACTATGAATGGTTTCCAATTGGGTTTTATCAACTTTGCAAATAAAGTGAAAGGGTTTCAATTGGGCTTTGTAAATGTGGCGGATAGCCTGGATGGGGCTGCATTAGGTTTTATTAGTATTGCAAGGAATGGTTATTACGCCGTTGAAGCAACAAACAGTGAGGTTATGTATTCTAATATAACCTATAAGATGGGGACAACGAAATTGTATAATATTTACACAGGTGGATATGGCAAATACAATAGTAAAGACGTATACAGCTTTGGTTTAGGTTTGGGATCATTAATTCCACTCCATAAGCGTCATGCATTGGCAATAGAAGGTGTCACAAATCATATCGGCTATGACAATGATTGGGAAAAGCTTAATATGCTGAATAAGCTTAACCTGACCTATCAGTTCCATATAAGCAGGAGAATATCAATTGTAGGTGGTCCTTCACTAAACCACTATATTACTGAAGTAGAAAATAATGGGGTATATGGTACACTTAATATGCCGAAAACAATATGGGAACACCAAGGCAGGAAGAATATGCAATATATATGGATTGGCTATAACTTTGGTATAAACATTAGACTATAGAATAAAGTCAAATTACAACTGTAATTCAGAATGGATAAAAAACGCCTGAGCTTAATTGAACTCAGGCGTTTCTATTTTATAGCAAGCTGCCAATCACAACTGACTAACAACTATTAACCACTGTCTAAATATACACATTACCGATCTTGATCAGCTTTGGTATATTGATCAATTTTATTTTACGACCGTTCAATTCGATCAACTTATCCGATTTAAACTCTGATAACAGACGAATAACGGATTCGGTGGCTGTACCCACCATATTTGCTAACTCCTCTCGTGTAAGAGAAATCTGAAGTGTTCCATCCTCATCCAAATCAAAGGTATCCATTAGTAATAGAAGCACCTCAGCTAAACGTTCACGAACCGTTTTTTGCGCAATATCGGTTAAGAACTTGTTAGATTCTCCCAGTTCACGACATGTCAATTTCATTAATGACATAGCGAATTCGGGGTTCACCTTAATTAAACTGGTTAACACCTCAGCAGGTAAATAACACAGAACAGCATCGTTAACTACCTTTGCTGTTGTACAAGCTAACTCGTCACTTACAACTGATCTAAAGCCTATTAGATCTCCATCCTTTGCAAATCGAATGATTTGCTCCTTCCCGTCAAAGCCGGTCTTATAAATTTTCAATATCCCTTTTATCACAACATAAGCACCATTAATACGACTACCTTCGTGGTAAAGAATATTTCCACGCTTGTGAAGGGTGCAGCTCATCGACTGCGTCAAAGAGTCTAATTCCTCTTCGGTTAAACCGTTGAAAATTTCATAAGACAGCAAATCTACATCATCGCTGAAAGGGACACTTTGAATATTTTTCATAACTTGACTAACAACTGAATGAATAAAAAAGTGATAAATGTCATAATTTGAGAGCAAAGATATAAAAAGGTCAGATAATTACATTATCACAAATATTTAAATAGTTCGATATATGAAAACATCAACAAAAATTAAATGGACAGGAAGCATGTCCTGGGAGACCGAATTATTCGGTCACAAGTTAATTTTGGATGCCAGTGAAGAGAATGGTGGTGAGAATAAGGGAACGCGTCCAAAGATACTTATGTTAACAGCTTTAGCTGGTTGTACAGGGATGGATGTTGTATCTATTCTGAAAAAGATGCGTGTGGAAGTAGAAGATATCCAGATATTTGTAGAAGGAGATCTGACGGAGGAGCATCCAAAATATTACGAAAAGATGCATGTCATCTATGAGTTTAAAGGGAAAAATTTACCAATGGACAAATTGGAAAAGGCAGTCAGTTTATCGGAGGAACGCTACTGCGGTGTATCGGCACTTTATAAAAAAGCTATACCGGTTACAACAGAAATCAGGGTTGTCGACTAGCCTAAAAAATGTTGTTAAACATCAAAATTCGACTCAAATAATGCGCAAAAAAGAGGCAGTCAATTTTCTGCCTCTTTTCATTTAGCTATGTTGTAGCTCTGATTTCTTTAATGACCTAAAAGACGGTTTGTAACATTCACTTATAGCGTTACAGTTTTGTGGGGCAACGAAACTTTTTTAATCGTGCTTTTCTCATGATTCAGCAACAGATAATTATAGGCAAGTGTTAGTTTTAAATCATCATCGTTGATAAGATGGCTGGCCAGCTTTTTCTTAATAAGTTTATTCATCAATCGCCGTTGACGTAATAATTCCAAAGCAACTGTAAAAAGCTGATCATTTTCTGAATAAAGCAGATTAGCTAATTGTTCTGTTAGTTGATCATTATCAAGCTTATCAGTATTACTCAAATTATGCAATACATTTATCTGCTGATTCAAACTAAGCTTATGCAATGCTGAAAGATCAAAGTCTGATGTGATTTCAGTTTTGTTATTGGACAAGTCGAATGCCTGAAGTGTTTTCTTTCTTATCTCGTCTTTTGATGATCCGTGAACCAAATGCCATAAAACCCAGGTTGTTTTGATGGCTCCATTAATGTATTCAAATTTATGTGTTTGCACAGTAGCTGAACTTACAGCATCAACGGAGTGGTAAGTATTCTCTGCTTCATGTGACGTCAGATTTTCATACTTACAGAATTTAAGCTCGGAGCCTGGATTATTAAGGATTTTATGAAGCTTATTGTAATCTCTCTCCGAAAACTCTTTGTGATTAAGTTTAGTAAGTGTTTCTTCCTCTAATAATTCATATTGCAGATAATTACCAAATATATCCCAGTATAAACGAACCTTCATTAAGCGGCAAACATCTTCACGGTGACATGGGAACTTCTCAATATCACGATAATAATATCTGGGGAGATTATTCTCATCTAATACCTGCACCAAGGTATATTCTTCTTCATCATTTTTAATCTCGAATTGAGTTTCTGTTTGTTTTAACTCAGTGTCTTTTTCTCCGTTTACCAGTGAAAAACCAGTAATAAATATGAATGCAGCAATTAAAATTTTCATACTAATTGTTCTTTTCTGATGTGCTTATAAGCCTCTAGTTGTAGAAGTAAACCCTTCATTTGTGAAATTGTAAGCGATTGCGGACCATCACTTAAGGCTTTATCTGGCTGGTCATGTACTTCAATTTCCAGTCCATCGGCTCCGCAGGCAATTGCAGCCAAAGACATTGGAGTTACCAATGAACGAATGCCTGTTCCATGGGATGGATCTACTATAATTGGTAAATGTGAATGCTGCTTAATATATGGCACTACATTTAAATCAAGGGTATTACGTGTGGCCGTTTCGAATGTAGAAATACCTCTTTCGCAGAAAATAACATGAGGATTCCCATGTGTCAGTATATATTCTGCTGCCAGTAAAAAGTCATTCATCTTAGCCGACATGCCCCGTTTCAACAAAACAGGTTTATTAACCTTACCAAGTGCTTCCAATAGTGAATAATTATACATATTGCGTGAGCCTACCTGAATAATGTCAGCAACATCTGCAACTTCATCCAAATGATCCGCTGTCATTAGCTCTGTTACTATCTTAGAACCATATTTCTCCTTCATACGGTTGAGATATTCCAGACCTTCCCCTTTTAATCCCTGAAATGAATAAGGACTGGTACGCGGTTTATATGCTCCGCCACGAAGAAACCGAATACCCATTTCGGCCAGTGAACCAGCTATTCTGTTTATCTGTTCGTAGCTTTCTATGGCACATGGTCCGGCAATGATTGTTAAATCTTCACCACCAATAAGATCATTACCACAAATTATCTCTGTTGATTCAGGCTTCAGTTTCCGACTTGCAAGAGCATATTCCGGAAGATCAGTAATTCTGTCAGCAACGAAACATTCGTCAATATTTTCGGCCACAGATGCTTCTTTAACCAGTAACATATCATTAACCTGCCTGCAATCCTCATTCAATATTGTTGAGTTTAATAATCCGGCCCGGGCTTGTTTACAACCCTCATTATTTAATTTTAAAATGATCATGATTGCTGTTTGTGTTTTTGCTTGTCTCCTGAAAAGAGTTTTACTCGGATGTTAAAACCTATTCTCAGGTTTTTTAAAGCAATTGGATTGATATTGTAGACCAAATCCTTACCCAGACTTATTTTATCCCGCGTAGTGAAAAACAATTGAAAATTATGGGTGCGGGTATATGATTCGAAGCCAAAGCTTAATGCAGCTTCCGGTTTAAATTCTGCAATAGAATTGTCATCGATCCAAGTAATATTACCCGGCTGCTGATAGCTTGCAAAAACAGATTTGTTTCGCGCTATTTTATAACCTACTGCTAAGTTAATGTCGTAATTATCAGCTTGTCGTTTATCGTCAACAGTATTCATATGAACGTATGCTAAAGATGCCTGTACATTGAACTTGTAATTAAATTGCCTGGCAATTATCAATTCATTTTGATAATACAATCGCTTACTAAACCGATACGTATCCCCAAACATTGCTTTGTCCCGTCCGTCAACAGATATTGCAGAATAAAAGCTTAAGGAGAATGGCATTCTATTATCAGTTGACTGTTGTAATATTCTGTATTTTACACCAAGTTCCTGAACTTTATGAAATTTTTGAGTAAAAAAACGAGCATCCAGGCGTTTATTGATACCATAACTGATGCCCATTGAAATATTTGATGTGGCATATACTCCAAGTAAATCACTGAACCCATTCTCAATAGTTCCGAAGCGATGCAATATTTCAAGTTGCAACTTTCCTTTTGGGACTGTTATTGCTGTTTGCCGGTCAACCAGGTGCGTTCCCCAAAATGCACTTCCAACCGGAATCTGCTTTTTATTATCCTGCCCTTTTAAAACCAGACAGAGACATAACAGAGTGAATATGCTTATCTCTTTAATATTCATTAATTTGATATTAGTTATTTAATGCTCCCTCTACTATCCACAGCAATAGCAATTGCTTTTCAAAATCAGTGGGCGTGTCAACAGTAGGATGACCGGAATTAATCTTAATTATCAACTTGCTCTGATCAGGTTCATCTATATCGATATAACCGCCTTCCATCAAGGCCTTGTATGCTGAATTCTGCAATAGAACAGGAGGTGTGGCAATACTATTGTGGCAAGCCATACAATTATCGTTAAAAATTGGCTGTACGTGCTCGTTATAACTAACCTGATCAGGGAGTATCCCGCTGATATCAACGTAATTGTACTCACAAGCTGATAATATTAAACTACCAACAAGCAGGTATAGCTTTAAAAAGCTCCTAATCATCCTTAGCACCCTCGTTGATCCACTTTTCAATGAGCTTTTTATCTGTGTCTGGTAAGGTTGTACTATAATCATGATTAAAGCTCACGTCGTTATCCAGAACTTTACTTATAAAACTCTTGGCTGCATCACTTGGAATTACCAGAGTTTCATTCTCATATCCGGCAACGTTTGACTTTACATTAACCAATGCAGCATAGCTTTTATCAGGAGTTAAATATAAATCGGCTTCAGTACCAACAGATCCACCATGGCATTGAATACAGCCATTGAAAACCTGCTCCTGAACTCGGATAAATGATAATAACTGGATGTCAGTCGTCGGTAAATTAACATCATCGATAAAACTACTTTGAGAGTATGTGTGCAATACAGCTTTAATATTACCTCTTTCAGCTTTGACATACACTTTACAGGTATAATTGCCCGATTCAGCATTACTGATGGTGAAGTTATGTTCTGCTGTGTTACCGGGATTACTGATTTGTGTGTAGTAAACGGGAGATGTGGCATCGCCTTTAAACAAACCTACATATAGGTTTTCTCCATCAATCCAGTTGTTGAGGTCTGTAATGGATAATGCGCCACTGACTTTTATTAATTTGGTGACATCTTCGCTATCACTGCTACAAGCAGTCAATACTAATATTGTAAATAAATAAATTAACTTTTTCATTGCTATATTTTGTTGAGAAAGTATGCAGTGCAGTTATAGGGTGTAATTGCACTTAAACCAGTTTTTATTAAAAAGCAAATTGCAACTGCGCACAAATGCTGTGTTCCGGCATTCCGTTGTCATCGTCATTTTCAGAAAATAAATCGTCGTGACCCATTTTTTGCAGATTTTGATACATAACCTGAAGTTTCAGGTTGTTATCCATGAAATAGTAATTGAGACCAAGAGCTGGCATTACCAATTGACCATTCACATCTGCTCCGTTACGATCCATCATATCAATACGGATTGCAGGTTGCAATTTATCCGTTACAAAGTAGCCGGCCTGTGCATAAGCACCATAAAAGTTCATTGTTTCAGAAGTTTGCTGACGTTCAACAAAGTCAACATTCATCAAATAACCTTCTGCTCCCACATACCAACAGTTCTTGATGTAGCTCATTTCCAAGCCAAGGCGCATATCGTTACTGGCTTCCATGTTAGCCTCAACATTGTATGATACGCTTGCGCCAAGTGAGAAGTATTGAGCGTTTAAGTCATCGGGTGATCCCTGATGCAAGGGCATAGCACCATTAGGTGTGTAAGCCATCCGGGCTGCATATAATAATGATGGAATTCCTAAGTCATCACTGGTGGTGCTTGTTGCAGAATTCACGCTGATACCTGTTCCGTTAAAAATACCAACCTGGTATTCCCATTTATTGGCCAACAATCCATGCATTTGTACACCTATATCAAATCCGGTGGCTATACGTGGATTGAATGAGTTCAGGTCAAATGGAATATTCACTCGGGTTGTTAATGAAGCTGGAGGTGTCATAAACAGTGTCTGTCCCAAACGCGACAGGTAAGCATGTGTATAAGGTGTTTTAAATTTACCTATACGAAAGCGCATTTGCTCCTTCAGGTTAATGTCGAACCAGGCTTGTTGAAGTAATGAACCGCCTGAAGCAGCAGCATTAATCGTCAGGTTATAGGTAATAATGTTAAATGCTTTGCCTGCAAAACCTACTAAGGCATAAGGAACACTAAAACCTGAGTTAAGCACATTATCCTGTTCAAAAAGTGCCAGCCCCTCATCATCGTAGTAATTGTAACAGGCACGGGTTTGAATCAACACAAAAGGCTTTAGCAAAAAGTCGCCTTTAGATGTTTCAAATCGGAATCCTTTTTTACCAGCTAAAGGAATAAGGTCACTTTCGATATATTTTTCGGTGTTTTCCTGAGCAAATGTTACGCTTGCTACTGTCAACAGAAATGCTATAATTTTGAGTTTCATTTTATTACTATATTCTATCAGGTTATTTTTTAAATTGATTTTTTCTTACACAATGGCGATGCACTCCATTTCTATCAACCAGCCAGGTCGACAAACAGGAGCCAATACAATTACTTTAGGGATGAGCGCCAGATGATTTTCAAAATATTGATTCGCAACTGCAGCGTCAGCTACATCGCGCAGGTAAATAATCAGCTGGGCCATATTTTCCAGACCGGCACCTGCATCCATCAACAAGGCTTGCATATTCTCAAGTGTTCGCACTATTTGCTTGTCGATCTGCTGTGTGTGAACTACTTCTCCTTTGTTATCAATACTGGCTGTTCCGGAAAGGTAAATATGACGGCGATCATCAAAGTCGACGCTTGTTCCGCGCTCGAAGGTTACACCATATTCATGGGTTGGATTGAGATGATCCAGCGCTTCTAAAAATCGGATACGCTCTTTCTCAATCCCCTTTATGGAGTAAGCATCCATTAACACGTTATTGTTATGGTTAAAATGGCGTCCTTCGATTCCTGTACTTGAAATGAAGTTGGTTTTAGCTGTCATATCTAAACGATCGAAGTATTCGCGACGTGATACAACAACTCCATTGTAATTATAATCAACATCTTTCACGTATATCCAGGTGCGAATGCAATGGTCTTTCATTTTCATGTTATTACCTTCCAGATCATTGTTGAATGACCTAAAAATTTCATCCGTTTGCTCGTAAGATGTTCCGGTCTGATTATCCGCTAATAATTGGGTATGATAAATGTGTTCATAACCACCGTACCTAACAGACAGATAATTGCCTTTATCCTGTTTATCGATACTTGTATCGCTATTAATAAGATAAGCCCACACCAGTACTTTATTTCCATCTAATGGTGGTTGTTGTACAATTGAAATTGCGCATGGTCCATATGAATGCTCCAGTTGCTTTACTGCATTTTGGAGCTTACTCATTTGGTTGGCACAATCACTAACAAAAAAGCGCAAAACAAGCAGACCATTCTGATTGATGTTGTTTTTTATGATGTAAGTACCAATCGCAGCCATTATTTTATCCAGCTGCAAATCAAAATGTTCTGGTAATGCAGGTTGACACATCAGGTGATGTTCTCCCCATCCGTTTTTGTTATAAACGGAACTCTGAACATTGACATTTACAATGATTTCGGAATGGTGCTGAACCTTAGTTTGTTCAGCTATTAAAATATCATTACTATTCATTGAGTTTTCCCTTTAAACATCAGATTATTATAAGGAGCGTAAGAATGCTACCAATGCATCCCTTTCTTCCTTTGTCATGTTGTAGAATATCTGTCGCGATACATCGCCTTCACCTCCATGCCACATAATAGCTTCAACATAGTTACGTGCTCTGGCATCGTGAAGAAAATCAGTATGTCCGTTTACTACCTCCTGAAGACCGATACCCCAGAGTGGCGCAGTACGCCATTCGTCTCCACTGGCATTAAATTGCGAGAAGTTATCACCCAGTTCAGGTCCCATATCATGCACCAGGTAATCGGTATAAGGATGAATGGTTTGTCCGCCCAGCCACGGCAATGGAGTACCGTCAATCAAGGTCACCCCTTCAGGGCGGGTATGTAATGTCGCGGTATGACACAAGTGACATTTGGCCCTTACGAATAACTCTTCGCCTTTTTGAACCTCAGGGTCATCAATATTTCGACGGGCAGGAACTCCCAATGTATGAAGGTAGTAATCCACATCTGCCATATCTTCCAAAGATATTTCGATACTGGGGTCATCACCTTCGTTCTGATCCTGACCGTAACCAATTTCTTCGGGATAGCGTGTACTTGTTACGCCCATATCAGATAAAAAGCCCAACTCAACTGTAAGATCAGCGTGGTGAGCCTTATGACCCGATAGGCCCATTTGTTTTGCGCCTCGTTCAATAATCCAGTTGATTTCGCCTGAGATGCCAAATTCAGGGTATTGTTGTTTTTCCAGCGCCTTGATTTCGTTAGGATCAACTGCTAACATCAGTCCCATACCAACATGCCGCAGTGGGGTACGAACTGACATTTCCAGTTGTTCCGGCGGGATTGAATCAGCATACCAGTCGTAAATCTCGTAATGTGGGGTACGTAAAGAATATTTTTCACCATCCGGAAACGCATATTCCTGCTCGGAATAAGTCACTCGTAACCGACCTTCAGGTTGATAACCAAATACTGCCTGGTCGTGCAATACCCGGCCATAATCGCGATGATACTGATCGTTAGGGGAACGCATAAAAGTTAAAAAAGACGAAAAGCCTTTTCCACTACCTCCATGTGTAAACAACGTTGATTTGGAGCGACCGGCATTGTTATGGCAACCGGCACATGAAAATCCACAGTAAAGAGGACCTAATCCACCATAAGGACCATTGTCGTATTGCCGTGGCGTATCATATAGTCCATCACCGTCGAGAAAACGGGTATACATAGGGCCATCACCAGCCCAGTCAGCAGGTGTATCGAACGCCACACTGGTAAAAGTAAAGGTAGTTGATTGCCCGGCAGAAAGCTCTTTTATGTTTGCAAGTGTTCCGTCGGGTTTATAGATATCCTGATATACCTCTTTATCGCAAGATATGGCGAGTAAGCCGATATAAAGCAGAATGATCAGATTCCATTGACTGATTTTTATATTATTGAGCAAAGCCATATTGTTGAGTTTTAGCATTGTAATACCTAATGGGTATTTATCAATAATTCAAAATTTTATTAAGCTACAAAACCCACCCCTTCCATTGAATAAATAGAAAGGATAGGTTAGCGTGATAATTTCACCCTTAGCAACACCTTTGTTTGCTAGGTGAAAAGCATATACGGTTAATACTATTCTACGCCACGTACATTACCTTCGCGGAAAATCAAATACTCAACGGTATGAAATCCACGAGTTGTATATCCTAATCCATTGGCTACAAAATCAGCGTTTAACGATTGCGCAGAATTCAACACGTTTGATAATTGTGTTTCATCCACTGGCCATGAGTCTAATAATGGATCAAGATTGTGGTCACCGGCAGGGCCAAATAAGAACGACTCACTCTTCTCCCATGGTGCACGTGTACCTTTCCATGCATTAGCAGCGGCTTCCAAGTTGGCTTTTGTCATGTCAGCTTTAAATGTTTCTGCTTTAGCAAGCAGATTTTTACTGTTTGTAAACATGGCAGCATAAGTAGGGATAATTGTTTTATCCACATAGTCAGCCAGAATTTCAGTA
This sequence comes from Carboxylicivirga sp., assembly GCF_982718395.1. Classification (NCBI taxonomy): domain Bacteria; kingdom Pseudomonadati; phylum Bacteroidota; class Bacteroidia; order Marinilabiliales; family Marinilabiliaceae; genus Carboxylicivirga; species Carboxylicivirga sp. Next base: position 5,965 of record NZ_CEXQWX010000040.1, on the reverse strand, counting down.
AAGTCATAATCACCTGCATTGGCAACAACAGTTGCTACCTCATCAGCAAAGATGCCTTCCACCTCAGCAATTTTAGTCATGGCAGTTTCCACTTTAGAAGATTTAAGATTGTCAACAAAAGCACCTTCTGTTGCACAGTCGTCAATAGCAGCAATGGCAGCGTCAATCTTGGCTTTAACCTCTGTATCTAAAGCTGCATCTTTTTCTTTTATGTAGTCAGACAATCCTTTACCACGATCATTGGCATCGTATCCGCCCAGGTATGAGTTTTCGATACTTAACAGGTTGTTCTTAAAGTCAGTGTATGAGTTCTTGCTAAAGCGTGATTCTGCCTCAGTTGGAACGGCAGCACCTTCTCCACCATTTGCAGCACCCATTTTTACTTTACCTAACTCATCGGCAATACCAACAATACCTTCAACAATTTCATTTACAGCAAATAATTGTGTTTGGTAACGACTACCTGCTTTACCAGCATTCTTATATTCTTCACCATATGGAGTTCCGATTTCGAGCTCAATCTCCTCCATTAAAGCAGACTCGCCTGTTCCGCCTTCCCAGCTTGCCCAAAGTGTCAAACAATCGTTACGTAATACTTCTGAAGAAGCAACCAGATACTCTGCCTCGCGGTCATTAATTGGACCATTATTAATGTCTCCACCTGTGGTGTTATTGGTTTCATCATCGCTGCAAGCGACAAATCCAAATGTTAATGCTAACGCACCCAACATTAAAAATGATTTCATCTTTTTCATGTCTATTATTGTTTAAGTTATGTTATTAAATATTATAGCCTTGCAAAAATGCCGTAGTAACCAATGGCTATGCCTAATGTGTTTTCATCATTGTAATTTCCCCCGTCAATTTTTCGCATTGAGTAATCAACCTTAATTGCTAAATTTTTAATCGGAAAATAGTTCAGGCCAAAGGTTGTGACTGTACGTTTGAATCTTGGATCCTGAAAAACGCCATCTTCAACCTTCTCCATAGCATTGTAATATTCATAGCGTACGAATGGATAAAGTTGCCCGGCAATATTCAAAGGCTTGAAAATATTATAACCCATTTCAGCTGAATAGCTCATGGCATTTTTAGCAACCGGTGTATTGGTATAAGGTGAGTAGCGCGAAAGAATCTTCTTATTAAGCTCGCTGATTTCTTCCGAATCAGTGAGGTCACCGTATAAGAAGTTAGCTCTGAATATAAAATCCCGGTTATTAAAAACAGCATCGAACGTTCCGATTGTAACCGTTCCGTCAATATGTTCCATTTTATCAGGTTTTGAACTGTTGGCTGCTGTATTGCCACGATAAAATGACGCTCCTATTTTCAGGTTCCGGAAACTGCGGTTATCCAGACGTAATGCTACGGCCATATCTGTCATCTTAACCTGCTCGTATTGTGTCTGGCGGGCTTTTCGCACCCAGTATTGCGACGACATACCGTTGGCATCCAAACCATTAATTAGTTGAGCCTCGTAACTCCATGCCTTGCGTCGGCCAAACTGTCCAACCAGAGCAATACCCGTTTCGTGCCATGTTAACGGTATGATTGTATTTTCACCTTCCGGTCTGACGGTTGTAAAAAATTGCGTAGGTAAATGATTTTGATTGGTTAAACCAACAGGAACCACGAAATGCCCCACTTTAATTGCAAAAGCATCATTGAAGTACTTTGAAATATAGAATTGTTCGAGAACGACTTCTCCACCTTTTTCAATTTCGGTTTCCCATTCTCCTGATTCTTCATACTCATATTCAACAGTACTACCTGTTCCACCGTGTTCAAATTCAATTTCTGTTGATAATGCCCAACCTTTTTTGAATTTATAATCAAAGGACACGATCATACGAGGCAAATCAACAATTGCTCTTTTATCAGAAGCAGAACCACCCGGTAACCAGGGATTAGAACCATAATCCATACGTTGATATAGAATTTCACCATATCCTCCAAAGACCAGACGACTGGTATCATTATTCTGAATAGGGTTTACATATAGGGCCTGCCCGGATAATGTTGTTACCATGCTTATAACAAATAGCATGGTTAGTAATCCTTTTCTCATTTTGGTAATTTGAATTAGTTCTCAATAATTTGAGAGCACAAAACAACCAATATTACCAGGCCAGTACAATAGCAATTAATTACGAAAATGAATTCTGTTGTAGTAGATGTAATGCATTGATATGTAAACAGAAAGGCTGTCAGGAAAAGTTACCAATCATGAATTGCATGAGTCTGATCATAACAAATAATGAATAAAGACTTTGGAGTATTAAAAACACATGCAATAGTAAAGCTATTGCAATTTAGTGTGGTAAGAATTACTTCAGATTATGCCTTAACATCTTCCGGCTTAATCAAATCATGCATAACGGCGTAAACAGTTAATCCTGCAATGGTTTTAATACCGAGCTTTTCCGTAATGTTTTTACGATGTGAGATAACAGTGTTAATACTGATGAATAGTTTTTCAGCTATTTCTTTGTTTGAATAGCCTAAAGCAACTGTTTTTAAAACATCAACTTCCCGTTCGCTCAATAACTCTGAATCGTTTTCTGAATTACTTTCTTCAGGCTCAAAGAAAAAGCTCTGAAATTTTTCCAGTACATCCTGGCGTGTATCTTTCTCTAAAATATATTTGGCTCCTGTATGGGAATTACAAGGTTTGTTGCAAACTACAAGCATTTTAGTATCAGGGCTCTTTGCTTTAAGCTTCTTTATTGATTTATCCAGATCAGGACAAAGTATTTCCTGAGCGACAACCATGAATTTTATGTCGCCAACATCACTTAGACAAGACATTGTTGCATCAAAAGAATCAGCTTCGAACATGTCTGGTTCTATTCCGATTACGCTCAATATTGTTTTTACACCTAAGCGATGAATAAAGTGCTTATCTGCGATGCAAACTTTTATTTTATGCATATCACTCTGCCTCACTCGCTTTAAGTATTTGTTGTTCTAATTGTATTACCTTTGGTACCAATACTTTATCTTCAATTCTTGAATGATCCTCTAAATCAACTTCAAGGCGAAATAATTCAGTTAATAACTTCTGACAAACCTCTTTGCACATGACAGGGGGAAGATGTCGGATAATCAGGTTTTTGAGATCGCTGAGTTTTAATTCCATATTTTCATGATCGCGGGCATAATGTTCGATTGATTCACTCCTTACTCTTTCCACTACTTCATTGGTAATGCTATTCTGTACAATTGCATCTTCTAAAAAGGAGGTATAAGGGAAAACAATTGCATCTTCACGGTTTAAATGGTTTTCTAATTCGATTCTGTATTCAGAAAAAAAGTTGCTTAATAATTCTATATTTTTCTGGTTCTTATCAGATACTTCCTTTTTGATCTGAGCAATATAACCTTCTATCTCTGGTATCTTTACGTTGAGGTAATAGGCATGAGTATTAGAGAGATAATCAACTATTAGAGAAGCATTGAATTTTTGTAATTCTTTTTGTGGGAAATAGTCATGATTATGGTAGGAGTTGATGATCTCAAGAAAAAACCAAACATTTATATTGTAATCGTTACACACTTCGGTAACGGTTTTATTGCTAAAACCATACTCTATACCAAACCTACCAATTATGGGGATAAGGCGATAATCCATATGGATGACGTCTGCCATTTTAGTAGGTGGCGTAAATGGTAAATTTTTATTCATTCTTTTGGGCTAACCAGATTATATAAATCCTTGAACATCAACAGGACACTTTAGTGTAATTTTTTATTATCCCAGTGAATTATCACTACACAAAAAGTATCCTATTTGTACGAATCAAAAGTATAGATCACCCATTAAAAAAAAATCACCATTTCTTATGATTTTGAGAGGCTCTATTGAAATGCTCAAAGTCCCCTCCTTGAAAATAAAAACCCCTGCTCAAAGAACAGGGGCTTCACTATATATTTTAAAATATTGCTTATTGTCCGGCAGATTTAAACTGATCGAGGAAACGTTTGTCATTCTCAAAGAACAAACGAATATCCTTAATCTGGTACTTCAACATAGTGATACGCTCAATGCCCATTCCAAATGCAAATCCGGTGTACTCATTACTGTCTATACCACTGGCTTCTAGTACGGCCGGATCAACCATACCACAACCTAAAATTTCTACCCAGCCTGTGTACTTACAAACATTACAACCTTTACCGCCACAAAGTGTACAAGAAATATCCATCTCAGCCGATGGTTCGGTAAACGGGAAGTAAGACGGACGCAGTCGAATCTTAGTGTCGGCTCCGAACAGTTCTTTTGAGAAATATAAAAGTGTTTGCTTTAAGTCGGCAAACGATACGTTTTTATCAATATATAATCCTTCTACCTGGTGGAAAATACAGTGTGCACGTGCCGAAATGGCTTCGTTACGGAACACTCGTCCCGGGAAGATGGCACGGATAGGCGGCTGTTGCTTTTCCATTACACGCACTTGAACTGATGAGGTATGTGTGCGCAGCAATACATCCGGATTTGTCGCAATAAAGAAGGTGTCCTGCATATCACGAGCCGGGTGCTCTGGAGGAAAGTTCAAGGCTTCAAATACGTGGTGATCATCTTCAATTTCTGGTCCATCAGCTACATTGAAACCAAGGCGAGAGAAAATCTCAACAATCTCGTTCTTCACTATGGATAATGGATGACGGCTTCCTAATTCGAAAGAAGTTCCGGGTAAAGTTAAATCAGTGCCTACCTCACCCTGACCATTGGAAGCAAATCCTTCTTTGATTTCATTTATTTTGTCAAGTGCCTGAGTTTTTAAAACGTTTAGCACTTTACCAACTTCGCGCTTTTGTTCGTTAGGTATGGTTTTAAACTCGTCAAATAGCTGAGAAACCAAACCCTTTTTACTCAAATATTTAATCCGCAACTGCTCAGCCTCTTCAGCTGATGAAGCTGCCAGGCTTTTAATTTCTTCAACTAATTGATTGATTCTATCTAACATGATTGTTTAATTACTTTATTATAGCGACTTGCAAAATTAATAAAACGATTGGGATGTGTGATGCGATTAGGATTCTTTTTTACAAGGACTGATGACTATAGCATTTTCCTAATAGTCATCAGTGAACTAAAGCTATTTCTTAATGATCTCAATGGTTTTAATACGTATTTCATCAACCGGACGATCAACAGCATAAGTTTTTACCGACGCAATTCTATCTACTACATCCATTCCTCTTGTCACCCATCCAAATACAGTGTAATCACCATCGAGATATGGAGCACCGCCAATAGTAGTGTATGCTTTACGTTGGGCTGCAGTGTATTTAATGCCTTTCTCCTGTTCCAGATCATCCAGTTCGGTATTGTTGAATAGGCGTCCTGCTACAATATAAAACTGTGAACCATCGCTTCGGTTATTCCGGTTGCGATCTTCGGGGAGCTTGGAGGCAGCAATCATACCTCGCTTATGAAACAGATCGGGTTGAATATTCATTTTTAAGGTATACCCCGGTCCTTGCCAGCCTACTACATCATCTTTTTTAGCATATTTGGTATCGGCTGCACCAGTTTGAATCAGGAAGTTTTTTATAACCCGGTGTACCAAAAGACTATCGTAAAACTGATCACTGACCAGCTTAATAAAGTTATCGCGGTATTTGGGTGTTTTGTCAGAAAGTGCTATTTCAATATTTCCTTTATTAGTGATAATGCGAAAACCTTTGACCTTTGTATGAGAGATGTAGACTTTGTTGGATTTATTTCGGAGGTCATAAATTGATTTGGGACTATTCTCTTGTTGTTTGATAAGTTGTGTAATCCACCTGGCTTCCAGAACTCTTTTCTTACCACCTATTTCCTGAACGATACCTGCCAGGCGATGACTTTTCGCAAACACGGGCTTGCCGGCTTTAAAGTCACCTTCATAACTTTTATAGCTAATGCTATCAGATTCTGTCAATACGCCATTAATATCCTGGTCAACATAGAGTTTTTTGT
>NZ_CEXQWX010000039.1:0-41053 GCF_982718395.1 Carboxylicivirga sp. | reverse complement strand
TAAGAAAAATCAATATAATGCTACTGGTATTGTTGTTGCCTGCCTATCTGTTTGGGCAAGAAGCACTCAATCAGTACCTGACAATAGCTGCCGAAAACAATCCGGCACTGAAGGCAGGTTTCAATAAATACATGGCGGCCCTGGAGCAGGCTCCACAGGTTAGTAGCTTGCCCGATCCGCAACTGGCTTTTGGTTATTTTATCCAGCCAGTTGAAACACGTAACGGACCGCAGCAGTTTAAAATATCTGCCACCCAGATGTTTCCCTGGTTTGGAACACTTAAGGCACGAGAGAACGCTGCTGTTCAAAATGCAAGGGCTCAATACGAGGCTTTTGAAGAGCAAAAGTCGAAGTTGTATAATGATGTCAAAGCCAATTGGTATAACCTTTATTTCAACAATAAGGCCATTGCAATTACACTTGATAACATTGACATTCTCAATACTTTTCGAAAGTTGGCCATTGTTAAAGTGGAGGCTGGAAAGGTATCGGCTGTTGACCAGTATCGTATTGAGATGGAGATAAATGATCTGGAAAATCAGCTGGCTCTGTTAAAGGACAAGCAGTATGTTTTGGAAGTAGCATTTAATAAACTGCTCAATACTCGGCAAACTGTAAATATTACTTTGCCTGATAGCCTTTGGACAACTGATTTTTACCTGAACAAAACAGCTACACTCGATTCAATAAAGCTTAAGAATCATCAATTGTTAAGTGTTGACATGCAGAGGCAGGCCCTGGCTTATAAACGGCAGGCGGCCCAAAAGGCAGGGGCTCCATCTTTCAGCCTTGGGATTGATTATATTTCTATTGGTAAAGAAGGCAGCCTGTCGGGCAAGGATGCCATTGCATTTCCTAAAGTCGGACTGAGCATTCCGTTGTATCGTAACAAATATAAAAGTATGGTGCAGGAAGTGGTTTATCAGGAAGCGGCTAAGGATTATGAGCGCATTGATAAAGAAAATATATTGGAGTTACTTTTCGAAAATACCTGGAAGGATTACAGCGATGCCAACCGCCGGATTAGTTTATTTGACACACAACTGTTATTAGCTCAAAAATCAATGAAGCTGTTAGAGACAGAATATGCCTATGCAAACAAGAATTTTGAAGAAATTCTTCGCATGGAAAGGCGCTTGTTAAAGTATAATCTTGAGCTGGAAAAAGCGAAGACTGATAAACAGGCAGCTATTGCTTTTATAAACTATTTAATGGGGAAATAATAACTTAAATGAAGAATCAAGATACAAGACACTGCTACCGAGCGAATCTCTTGGCGTGGTAACAGTGAAAATACGAGTACCACGCGAAAGGATTCGCGCGGTAGCAGTGGAATCGCAAGATTTCATATACAATGCAGTACCAATAAACACATAGCCTGAGTAACTACGAAAATTTAGGATGATGAAACAAATAATTCAAAATATAAAAGACAATTATAAACTGGTGATTTTGACACTAATTACTGGTTTAATGATAGGATGGGTAATGACACCGTCTGGAAATGGTGAAACAACAGATGCCCACGAAGGTCATGATCATTCCGAAGAACCTACAGTGTGGACCTGTTCAATGCATCCACAGATCAAGCAGGACAAGTTTGGTTTATGCCCCATCTGTGCCATGGACCTGATTCCCTTATCCGGCATGGATAAAGCTGAAGATGCTGATCCGGATGAAATAACCATGACCGAATCAGCAGCCAAACTGGCAGAAGTGCAAACCAGCATTGTTCAGCTGGGTATACCTGAGAAGTCCATTTATCTGCAGGGAAAAATACACGTTGATGAGCGCCGTATTGCTGAGTTAACAGCCCGCTTTGGTGGTCGGATTGAAAATCTTTACATCAATTTTACCGGCCAGCAGGTGCGAAAAGGGGAAAAGCTGGCAACCATATACTCGCCTGAATTAGTAAGTGCTCAGCAAGAGTTGATCGAGACTTATCTGGTCAGGGAGAGTAATCCAGCACTTTACAAAGCAGCTCGGGCTAAGCTTTTAGCCTGGGGTTTGACGGAAAAGCAGATTACTTCAATTGAAACGGCTGGCAAGCCAAGCGTTAATTTCGATATTTTATCACCTATTAGCGGTACAGTTATGATGAGACATGTAGCTCTTGGTGATTATGTGAAAGATGGCATGCAGTTATTTAAGGTCGTTGACCTTAGCCGGGTATGGGCTATGTTTGATGCTTACGAATCAGATTTACCATGGATAAAAACAGGCGATAAGGTAAGGTTCACTTTACAAGCTGTTCCTGGTCAGTCTTACGAAGCCAACGTCAGTTATGTCGATCCGTTTATAGACCCTAAGACACGTGTTGCCAAGGTACGCGTTGAGGTGGATAATTATAAGATGAAGCTAAAACCTGAAATGTTTGTCAATGCAGTACTGGAATCAAAAGTGGCAAGCGAACCGGTAATTATGATTCCTAAAACTGCAGCTCTCTGGACTGGTAAACGTGCTGTGGTGTATACCAAAGTTGAGAACCGGGAAGCTCCTACATTTTTATACCGTGAAATTACATTGGGAGCAGAAGCAGGTGCTTATTATGTTGTGGAAGAAGGTTTAAGGGCAGGCGAGGAGATTGCAACAAACGGCGTATTTAAAATTGATGCAGCAGCCCAGTTGGTTGGTTTAAAGAGCATGATGAATGCGCCAAGTGCTAAAAATCAGGTAGAAACTGAATTTGCTGTTGCCGGTAATTGCGATATGTGTAAAGAACGTATCGAAAAGGCAGCAAGCACCATATACGGTGTGGCAAGCGCACGTTGGTCAGCCGAAAAGCAGCAGATAATTATTAAATACGATCCTGATAATGCTACGGTTGAAGCTGTTCAAAAGGCCATTGCAGAAGCTGGTCATGATACAGACAAATACAAAGCTGATGATGCAGTTTATGGAGATTTGCATGGATGTTGTCAGTATGAGCGTTTGGATACGAAAATTGACAATGCAGGTACAACTGAAGAAGCAGATGATTTGCAGCATGCTATGTTTACCGTAGGTGGCAATTGTGGTATGTGTAAAGAACGAATTGAAGAAGCGGCACTAACTGTTGATGGAGTGACATCAGCCAACTGGAATAAAGATACAAAGATGATTCATGTGAACTTCGGAGGCGATGCAACGGAGGATGCTATTCAGAAGGCTATTGCTAATGCAGGGCACGATACTGAGAAATACAAAGCCGATGATGCTGTTTATGATGATCTGCATGGATGTTGTCAGTATGAGCGTTTAGATACGAAAACTGACAATGCCGGTACAACTGAAGAAGCAGGTGATTTGCAGCATGCTATGTTTACCGTAGGTGGCAATTGTGGTATGTGCAAAGAACGAATCGAAGAAGCGGCATTAACCATTGATGGTGTGACATCTGCCAATTGGGATAAAGAAACAAAGATGATTCATGTGAACTTTGGAGGAGATGCAACAGCGGATGCTATTCAGAGGGCTATTGCTAATGTGGGGCACGATACCGAGAAATACAAAGCCGATGATGCTGTTTATGATGATCTGCATGGATGTTGTCAGTATGAACGTTTGTAGGGTGAAGTGCAATTGCATAACAGATATCTGTACTAAGGAGGGAAGCTTTTGCTGTTCTGTTTCCTATAATCCGCTAAGCGCATTTAAGCGCTAAGCGGATGTAATACTGTTTTTAAGTGAGATTGTACCTTTAGGGATCGCATCTTTATTTGCTTCTTGTAAATAAAGATGCGATCCGTATTAGCGAACTTCCTATGAAACATCTATCCTCCAATCATCGACTTCACGCCATAAGAATCAAATATGGCAATAATTTCATGTAAACGTTCAGGACTGGGTTCATCCATCTCACCTTTATCGTATGCTTCGCCCAGCTTTTCGTATTTCTTTTCGGCAATATTGTGAAAGGGAAGCAGATTCACCAATGGTTTTTTCCCGTCCAGTGAGGCTATTAATTTGGCTGATTCATGTATGTTCCAGTCATCATCATTAACGCCTTTGATCAAAGGAATGCGAATGTTCATATCAACACCGGTTGTGGCTAATGTCTTCAGGTTAGCCAATATTTTCCCATTGGGCATGCCTGTCCATTCGCTGTGCTTTTCCGAATCCATCATTTTCAGATCGTATAAAAAATGATCCGTTCGTTTGGCCACTTCCATCAATACCTCTGGTTTAGCATAGCCGGTTGTATCCACGCAACGATGAATACCTTCTTCACCACAGGCATCCAGTAAAGGAATCAGAAACTCATGGTGCAATAGTGGTTCGCCGCCCGAAAAAGTAACACCACCCTCAGATTTATCCATCAGCATGGTTTCCTTTTTAATTTGCGTCATGATCTCATCCACACTCATTATCTTACCGGTCATTTCGATGGCTTTGGTAGGGCAAACATCAGCACAAATACCACACATGGTACATAAATCACCATCTGTTACAATACCATCAGGTGTTAATGTCAAGGCATTCTCAGGACAATGCTTCACACATTCTTCGCAGGCGATGCACTTACTGTGGTTGTACATTTTTTGCTGATTCCTGAGCTGACTTTCCGGGTTGTGACACCATTTGCATCGTAATGGGCAACCTTTTAAAAAGATGGTGATACGAATACCCGGACCATCGTTGATGGCATAGCGCTTTATATCAAATATTAAACTAGGTGCTTCCATTGAGTCCAAATTGTTTTTAGCATTGATAATATCGTTCCCCCATAGGACTGAGGGGGATTTCTCTGCGTTAATCTGCGTCATCTGCGGGAGATAACTTAAAACGATTCATTCTCAGTTCGGTCAATCACTTCCTGCTGAAGGTCGGCATTCATATCATTGAAGTAATCACTATAGCCAGCCATTCGCACCAACAAGTCTTTGTAATCTTCTGGTGATTCCTGAGCAGCCCGTAATGTAGCCGTATCAACAATATTAAACTGCACATGGTGACCTCCCATTGTAAAATAACTGCGAATCAGCTTACCCATTTTGGTGATATCTTCATCACGTTTTAACAGACTTGGCAGAAAGCGCATATTAAGCAAAGTACCACCTGAACGGGTATGATCGAGCTTTGTTAATGAACGGATCACTGCAGACGGGCCGTTCACGTCGCAACCGTGTGATGGTGATGTACCATCGGAAATGGACTTACCGGCTAAGCGACCGTTAGGCGTTGCACCCATTACCTTTCCAAAATATACATGGCAGGTGGTTGACAGCATATTCAAATGATATTTTCCACCTTTGATATTTGGCTTCCCATCAATGGTTTTAATCAGATCGTCATAAACTTTTAATGCGATGCTATCAGCATATTCATCATCATTGCCAAAGAAAGGCGTGCGGTTAACTATTGTTTGACGCAGGATCTCATCATCCTTAAAATTATTGGCCACAGCTGTTAATATACGATCCATGTCAAAGGTTTTCTTTTCAAAGACATGGTGCTTTAATGTAGATAAACTATCAGTAACAGTTCCAAGGCCGGTACACTGAATGTAATTGGTGTTGTAGCGGGGACCGCTGTTATAATAATCTCTTCCCTTCGAAATACAGTCTTCGATAACAACAGACAGAAATGGTGCCGGGGCATATTTGGCAAACATGGTGTCAATATAGTTGCTCACACGAATTTTCTGGTCCACGATAAACTCCAGTTGCTTTTTAAAGGCGGCATACAAGTCATCATAGCTTTTAAAAGTGCGCGGATTACCAGACTCGCATCCCGCTACTTTACCTGTAACGGGATCAATACCATTATTTAAGGTAACCTCCAGAATTTTTGGAACGTTCAGGTATCCGGTTAATACATAGGCTTCCTTACCAAAGGCTCCTACTTCAATACAACCGCTGCAGCCACCTTCGCGGGCATCTTTTAGCGATTTACCTTGCGCCAGCATCTCAGTGATGTATGTCTCCGGACTAAAAACTGAAGGATAACCATGTCCCTGACGAATGACTTTACAGGCGGCATTCAGGAATTTATCTGGCGTCACATGACTGATATGAACTGATGAACCCGGTTGTAATAAGTGAAGTTCCTCAACTACTTCGAGCATGATGTACGAGACTTCGCTGCTGCCATCGGAGCCATCAGCTTTCACACCACCAATGTTAATGTTGGTAAAGTCATTGTAAGTACCACTTTCTTTGGCCGTAATACCAACTTTAGGTGGTGCCGTCTGGTTATTCACCTTAATCCACATACAGCTGATCAGTTCTTTGGCTTCGTCGCGCGTCAATGTGCCTTCTGCAATTTCTTTTTCGTAGAAAGGTGCCAGGTGCTGATCGAAATGACCAGGGTTCATGGCATCCCAGCCATTCAATTCGGTGATGGTGCCCAGGTGAACAAACCAATACATTTGAATGGCTTCGTGTAAGGTACGTGGTGCATTGGCAGGTACCCAACGACATACTTCGGCTATTTTCAACAACTCAGCTTTACGTTTCGGATCTGATTCGGTTTTCGCTTTTTCTTCGGCCAAAGCGGCATGACGCTCAGCAAATACAATGGCAGCATCACAGGAGATGTCCATGGCTTTCAACTCTTCTGCTTTGTTATTGGCTTCAGGATCTAAAAGGTAATCCAGTGAATCCAAATGTGCTTTGATATCTTTCTTGAAATCCAGCATACCCTTCCTGTAAATCTTACCGTCGAGGCAGGTATGACCCGGAGCCCGTTGTTCCATAAATTCGGTAAACAATCCGGCTTCATAAGCGCGTTTCCATTCTTCCGGCACGTGGTTAAAAATACGCTCACGCTGTGTTCGTCCCTGCCAATAAGGAATGACCTCACGTTCGTAAGTGTCGATATCTTCCTGGCTGGTAGTGTAACGTTGCTGATCGCGTGTATTAAGCACATGGAAATCCTCCACACTGTGACAGGTTAATTCAGGGAAGGTTGGTACTGCTTTAGGTAGCGGGCCACGTTCACCAACAATTAGTTCATCATCGCCCATATACAGGGTTTTCTTCTGACAGTGATCAAGAAATGTTAATGCACGTAGTACAGGAATTGAATGTTTGCCATAATGCTCTTTGTAGAAGGCAGTTTGGTGCAAGGCGCGCTCAATGGAGATGCTTGGTTCTGCCTCAAAGCTCTTTTTACGGAGTCGCTGAATACGTGGATTCATACCCGGACCCAACTTTTCTCCAAGTGGCTTGTAAAAATTACCTTCGGCAGAAGCACCTCTTTCGGCTTCTTTAGCAGGATTTTCTTTTCCTAATATCTCTTTTATGGTTGGTAAGCCGGCACCGTTAGGATCAGGACGACCTTTTATTGTTTTAGTTGTCATTGTTTACGTTTTAAGAAGTATTTACAAAGCAGAATTACACACAAATATCGAGTGATTGTTCACTCTTGCGCAATTCAAATTAAGTATAAATATAAAACGGAGAGGTAGCAGTCAGAGAAAACTAACTGTGTTACGAAGCCGGCTTGTAGAACATCAGGCATTCAAACAAACATCGGTATCCTTTTATTTTATGCGAATGATTCACAATATCTTTTTAACTTTAAGAGCATAGCAAAGTTGCATAAAAAATATGTGTAATGCAAAATGCTTTGACTAACACCTCAATAGTTAAACCGAAGGCTGTGGTGTCAATTGAATGCGAAAAATTACCATTAGGAACCATGAAATTCTCAGGGAACCACAAATTATTACCAATGGAAGACCAACTGATAGTGATTGGAAGCGTCAAATTACTCAGGGAAGGGTACTATTGACTGATTGACGACCACAAGTTGCTGGTTGGAGTCAGCATATTGCTAATGGACGGGTATAAATTGCCTCGGGGCCAGTAAATACAAGGGACTTGTATTGTTACAGGTTATTGGTTTGTTGAAATATGAAGACGAGCATCATGTCTGATGCGTTTCTTTTCACCATATGGATCGTCCTATCTTATATCCTGGTTCTTGAATCGTCTTTATTATTCATTTAGTATAAAACGATTCTCAGGGATAATCACTTCCACACGTGGTGCTTTATCGTTTTTTGGAGCAGGACGGTTTTGTTGCTTAGCCCGCTGATTACGTTTTTTAATGACTTCTTTGCGATAGGCTTTGTATTCCTTACAAAAAGTGTCGTAGGTAATTGGTTCGTAATTATTGAAAGGATTGTAAAGTGTGCTTCCTTCATCTAAGGTTTCAACGGCCAAAGCCTCGTAAATCAACACATCGTCCGTTGTTCTGACTTTCAACATAACACCTGGAAGACCATGTAATTTCCAAGGCGCGGCTGTAAAATCTAAAGCAGTTGTATAAAAGGCTTGATACTCACGCCCTCTGAACTCTGCAAACGCAGTTTTGCAGGGATAGCCTAATATAGTATCCCTCTTTTCGCTGAGGTTCCATTTAAAGAGCTTTAAATCCTCTTTAACGACATGGTAGTCACGTCCGAGTCGTTCTTCGTATACTAAGTTGTTGTTTTTATAATCTTTAAACAGACGAGTTGAATCGGTAGTTTGTTTATAACGAATATTTTTGCCTGCACCGCTCTTTGTTAACCGGATGGTATAACTTAATACCTGATTGTCCTTTGCTATCAACTCCATTTGATAAGTATTGGGCTTAGCATGATTGATGTAATTGTAAATAATGCTTAGTGTTTTATTTTGGGCTGCTACGGAACCAAGTAATACTAAAAAAAATGCTGTCAGGAATAATCTCATGCTTAATAAAATTTCTTGGCTGATACTACGGTAAGGAATGTTTTAGGTTCGTTTTTATCAAGAAAAAATAGAATTTTATTAATGTGTATTTAAACTGGCTTGGGTAATATTTAGCTATGTAAGCGAAGGTTACCGTTGAGTACTGTTTGATGGAATTTCATTGGCTTTCCGGTGTCTTATTACATCTACCCAAGTATTAATACATAGCTAATATTGACCTAACATTAAGGCAAAATGAGAGCCTTACCTTAGGATTAAAACTTAAACCATGAAAAGGAAAGGAATATTAGTTGGGTTAGTAGTATTGTATCTGGGCATTTTTGTCAGTTGTTCAGATGAATCAGAAATCCTGTCTGACAAAACTATTTTGTCAGAAGCATTAACCAAAGGAAGTTGGGAGGTTGGTCTTCAACATTCATTGACAAGAAATATATTTGATCATTCAGCTATCCAATTGACATTTACTGAAGATGGCAAGGTTGTAGCACACAGTTTAGAAAGTACCAGCGTATTAAACTCACTGGATGGATCTTATATCTTGATTTATGACAATGATGAAACAATTGTTCCTGATATAGATGATCCTGAATATGACTATTTGGACAGGCAAAGAGACCGGGAAGAGGATCTTTTTCTTTCGCTGGCTTTTGGTATGCAAGAACTTATTATTTTAAATCATCGCTGGAAGGTGAAAGACTATACATCAACTTCGGTGGTTTTGCAAGCAAATGATATTAGATTGACCTTAAGCAAAGTGGATAGTGAATAACGTGTTATAGATTATCTTGTTCTTTGCATTAAGGTAACAATTACCAGGTATGCTCAAAGCTACCTGGTTTGATTGGTTAGTAAGTTTTGTATTCTCTGGTAGTACTTATCGTCAAAGTGTTTTTCTTTGATAGCAGGAATCAGCGCTTTACCGTCTTTACCAAGCCAATCCACAATATTGAGAATTTTTAGCATAGCGTATGAGTTAGCATTAATCATCTTATTTAAGCATTTTAGACCGGTTTCTTTCTCGTTGTTTTTAATTAATGTCCAGGCGGCTAGGGCCTTCACTTCATCACTATTATCATTAATGGCAAGCTGTGCAGCTTTTGTATCATTTAAAAGAAAACAGCCAACCATACCCCAGTAACGTAACCCTGAATCGTTAGATTTTAATAATTTTCTTAGGTTATCCTTGTTTTCGAGTTGTTGTTCTAGTGCAAGGTCTGCTGCATTCAGCAATTCAGGTAAGTTATATAATTCGGGGTCTCTTACCATCTCATATATGGTTATATTGTTGCCTGATGCGCGCCTTACCAACTCTGATTCTGGAAGAAGGCCGGAGTCGTGAATTTCAATCTGCCAGGTCCTTAGAGCGTTTCGCATTTTTTTTATTTGATTGTTGTAACGCTTATCCGCAATGAGGTTGTACACATTGTCAGGATCATTCCTAAGATCATAAAATTCTTCGGTATATTTCTTAGGATAGAAATATTGCGATTGAATCTCATTGGCTTTACCAGTCTTCACATAATCCGACCAGGCTTCTGTAGCTTTCGCCTTCCATAAGTATTCAAGATGCTGCATCCAGGGAGCATAAGGCATGTAGTTTCGAATGTACAGAAAGTCTTTTGTATAAACCGCCCTGGCGTTATCACAGCGTTCATCCATTCGGCCTCTGAAAGCGAAATGATACTTGGGTTCTTTTTCGGATTGTGGACCTAAAAAGATATTGCCCTGGTAATATTCAGGAACGTCTGTTTCGGTTATGCTTAACCATGTTTTGGGCATATCAACAAAACTAACCATCCGATCAACTGCTGTTCCAACGTTTTTTTCCGGCCAAAGGTGTCTGAATTTCTTAGGAATACGAATGATAAAAGGGGAGTGGATGCCGCTTGCAAACAGGAATCTCTTGCTCCGTGCCATCACACCTCCATGGTCAGAATTATAGATAACAATTGTGTTTTCAGCTAAACCCATTTCTTCAAGCTTACGGATTGCTTCGCCCACTTTAGCATCCATATTTTTCATCGCATCATAATACTTGGCATAATTCTCCCGTATTACCGGTAAATCAGGATGATAAGCGTACAAATGTGTCTCAGAAGGATCATGTTTAATATCGTCAAGACTGCCATGAGCCCTGCTTTCATGCGATTGGCCGAAGTTAATAACCTGCAGAAATGGTTGATTTTGTTTTAATGTTTCCCATGATGGATTTGAGGCACATTTATTATCCCAGCATGATTTATCGTCTCGTCCTCCAATATTATAATCTGTTTTGGCGCTATTGGCCACATAATAACCATTGCCTTTTAATAGATCAGGATAATATGAAATAATGTTATGGGGAATATTATTGCGACTTCGCATGGGGTGCGTTCCCATAGAGATGGCATTGATACCGGTGATCCAGGTGCTTCTGGAAGGTGCACACACAGGTGCATTTGCATAGCAATTGGTATATCTGAAGCCTTCTTGTGCTAATTGGTCAATATTAGGAGTTTCGGCAAACGGATTGCCATAACATCCAACCCAATTTATGTTATTGTCTTCGCTGGTCAGCCAAAGGATATTTGGTCGATCCTGGCCATTAATATTGTTAGTTAAACCAAGTAGTATGATGATAAGATAGAAGGAAACTCCATTATTCATTTGAATAGAATTTAGTTTTAGCAATGAGTTATCGATTTGTGCGTAAGGTATAAAGGATAGTAACCATGTTTATTGATAGTATTTCTCCCAATCTAAATACAGACTGTCTAATTGTTGCACTATTTCCGGAAATTGCATAGCCACATTATTATTCTCACACGGATCAATTTTCATGTTGTAAAGTTCCCAATCTTTGTGATGGCCATGTTTCACTATTTTCCAATCACTGTTACGTGCAGCTTTACCAGCCGCCCATGACCAAAATAATGGCTTCCCCCTGATCTCTTCACCTTCAAATACAGGAAGGAGACTTTGACCTTTGTATGGAACAATGGTTTCACCGTTTCTGAGTTTTGGGTATTTTGCATCGGTTATATCGATAATAGTGGCCATAAAGTCAATCATATGACCAGGAAACCGACTGATACTATTAGCTTTTATATGATCGGGCCACCAGGCAATCATTGGCGTATTAATCCCGCCTTCATAGCTGTAGTTTTTGAAATAACGAAAGGGTGTGTTACAAACATTTGCCCAGTTTTTTCCCAATGAAACATATCTTTCAGAAGAACCAATGGGGGCATTGTCGTTGTCATCCCTTAGGTTGACTACTTCAGCCGAAGCTCCATTGTCTGAAACAAAAAAGATAAGTGTGTTATTCAATTGATTACTTTCTTCAAGATGATTCATCAGGATACCAATGTTCTGATCCATCCGATCGATCATCGCCGCATAGACAGCCATTTTTTGTGCTTCAATTTCTTTGTCTTTATCAGACAGGTCATTCCAATATGAGAACGTAGCTACACTTAATTGATAGCTGGAGTCAATTAGTCCGGTTTTAGATTGTTTCCGGTATCTATTTTGACGAACAACGTCATAACCAACTTTATAAACATCTTTATATTTGTCTATATCCTTGGGCCATGCCATCAAGGGATCATGAGGAGCAGTATATGCCAAATAAAGGAAAAAAGGTTTTTGTGAGTCCTTTTCTTCATCAAGCCATTTAATAGCATATTTGGTAAAATAGTCAGTTGTATAAAAATCTTCCGCTTCTGGTGTGTATGGTAAGAATTCAGTGCTATCAATGCACCAGTAGCGTGTTCTTTTTCGTGCTGGTGCCGGTTCTCCTTTTCTTTGATTCCCTGGGTTAAAGTAATTGCAACATCCGTCTTTTAATCCGTAATAGTGGTCAAATCCACGATAAATTGGATTTTCTTTGCCGTGGTGCTTCCCTGACCATAAGGTTCGATAACCAACCGTGCGCAATACTTCCCCGATTGTAACCGCATTGCTTATCGGGTTCTTATGAGTTTTATGGTAATTACAATCCTGTGCGTAAGCGCCGGTAATCAATGCAGCTCTTGAAGGCATACACTTCGAAGTATTATGAAACTGTGTAAAGCGCATGCCCTCAGATGCTAATCTATCAAGATGAGGCGTATTAATTTCACTTCCGTAGCAACCAATATCAGACCATCCAAGATCATCGGCACAAATTATAATAATATTGGGCAAACGGTTTTTATTCTCTTGTGAACTTTCGCAGGAAAGAAGAATGAACAAAATGAATGAAAGTGCGGTGCAGGATATCTTCATATTTTATTCGTAGTTAGTTAATGTGTGCGCACACAAATGTATCATCCTATAATTAAAATACAAAGAATTAATTCTTAGTTTGTTAGTTTTTAGTCAGTAGATAGTAGTTGAAATATCATCCCAATGATACCTGAGATTCGTAAGTTTTTCCTTTTCTCACTGATTGGGCAGATTATCGCGGGAAAAGTACTCTGTTATTAAGGATCGCATCTTTATTTGCAGACTGTAATTAAAGATACGATCCGTATACCCTGTAAAGAAAGAGGCTGTAATCAATGATAAATTTTAAACAGCCTCTTTAATTTAAATATCACATTATGCATTTTGTATTACCACCCTACAGGTACGGCCATCAACATTTCTTGTTTTATTATATAAGACTTAAATTCTTTCATATATTTTTCAACTTCATCTTGCGCATAGTGTTTAGTCAAAATCGCTTTAACATCATGAGTGTGATAAGATTTGTAAGGATCAATAAAGTAAATCAGTTCACCTTCACCTTTTTCGTTATTCACAACCTCAAACAGGCGAGCTGTTGCTTTAGCATCAGCAAAGTGTTTTTCAAATGCCGGTAAGAATACTTCACTTCCAAATTTCTTAAGTGGTTCGATGTTTTCCGGCTTAACCTTGGTTATTGCTAAAGCAATAGTGTCCTTAGCACCAGCACGTGGTGGCATAGGTAACGAACTGTTCCAAATATCCTTTGCAATTTTCCATTGATCGCCAACCTTTTTCCATAAAACCATGTACTTTCCATGATCAACCATTTGCTTATCAGGAGTATAATACTTGTACACGCCGTGTTCCTGTGCAATATCGCCAACGGCTGTCGCATCGCCGGTGATAAATTCAAGGTGGCCCATACCATGTTTAAATCCATCTGTCCACATCTGCCTGACAGCTTCTATGCCTTCCACCGGATCGTGGTTTGAAGGCAGCATAAGTACATCATCGGTATAGTGAGCCATTAAGGTTTCAACATCCTGATTACTGATTGCAGTCGTCATCGTTTCATTGATCCTTTCAATGTCTGCTTTAACATCTAGCTCTGATGGAGCTTGTGTACAAGAGGCTGCTATTAGAACCAGAACAAAGCAGAAACAGAATTGCCTTTTGAATGATAAAAGTGTTTTCATGGGAACTTAATATTAATGAAAGTAAGATAGCTTATTGGCGGATTAAGGAGAAATGCAAGTTACAGTGGATGATCGCTTTTGTCAATCTTTGCAAAAAAACAAGACAAAGTAAGATATTATGGATGAAGATTGAGAAGTGAGTATGTTGATATTTATAGGTAGAATTTGTTTCGGCATGAAAATTGATTTAGCGATTGCTTTATTAAATCGATTATACTATGAAAAAGCCTATTGTTTTACTATTTGTACTATTCTCGCTGTTGCTCGCTTCTTGCAATGACAGTATTGATTCGCCTTCCGGCCCTGGGGATGATTTTGTTGGAAAGACTTTTGAGTTTACCGGTGATTTTAACCAAGGAAATGATTATCAGCTGGTGTTTGATTTTCAGCAAAGTGGTTTTATACCTTACGAGTCGGACGTGATTATAGCCTACATATTATGGGAATCAAATGCCGGGGTGGATTATTGGCGACCTTTACCACAAACAGTTTATCTTAGTGATGGTAGTTCCTTTAACTATAACTATGATTTTGCAGCAGATATTAGCAGCGATCGTATTCTCGACATGTCAGTGTTTCTTGATGGATTTATTGATTTTGCCTCGTTGCCTCCTGCCTATACAACAAACCAGATATTTAGAATTGTAGTTGTTCCATCTGATTTCCTGGATGCTGCTAATGTAAGTATAAATGATATAGAGAGTATCCTGAACTCACCAAAGATTGAGATGGAAGATTTAGGGTCTAAGGCTATCAAGTAAAGTATTATTAATCAGTCCATATTTCACGCATCTTCTTTTGCTTATCATATTGCAGGAGCAGCGGCCTGGGGCTTTCATTATTATTAAATGTCAGGCGTGATGAGAACAGCATCATGGTGTTATTATAATAGGTAACCCAGTGCGGAGTGAGTGGCTCTTTTTGTTGAAGGATACTGGATCGTAGATCATTCTTATCAATTGTTTCAAAAGTTCTTTTGCCCCAATAAGCGATTAACAGCTGCTGATCTTTATAATCAACGTCAAAGATGCGGTTGCGATTAAGTGGCGGATTAGTAACCTTAGGGTCGATAAGATTCTCCCATTGGTGGATGATTGTTCCGATGTGATTAACCAGCCAACATGAACTATCGCCAAGAAGCAGAATCTTATTTTTGTCTACAGCTCGTAAACGATTTACTGCTCCTTTAAACTCGAATAATTTGTGAGGTACTTGTCCCTTCTTAATTGAATATACTGAGGGGTAACTTGCAAACACCATTTGGTCATCTGAGAGCATAAAAAAGCCCCCTTCACCAATGCGCCACTTATCTTCAATCCAGTCCCATATCACTTGTGGTTGTTCATCAATTTTCATCTTTAGTAATCTAATCTGAAAGGATTGACTGGCTTGAAAAAAGCACCGTTCAATCAGATAAATAGTTTCATCATTTGCTGAAAGCATATAGTCACTAGAGGGATATTCCGAATTTATCAACACACGAGGCTTGGAGCCTTCACTCCAGATCATAACACATGCATGGTGCATAACATCATCAAGAGGATCAATGTAGGACCATAGTAAATACTTGCCAACCTGAATAAGATTACCAGTTGGGTGAGCATTAATGTGCATCGAAATTGTAAGGAGAATTAGTATTGATAGGTATTTTTTTAGAAAGGTGGTATTCATAGTTTTTGCATTCTGTAATAGTTAGCCAGAGTAATCTGTTGTAATGTTATCATTTCAAAAATATCACTTCTTCTTTCAACTATCAATGGCTATGATATAGCATACAAGTTGGTGCAATTATGCTACTACCAGACATCAGACACAAAGTGAAAATTGACATTTAGAATTTCTAAATTTGTACTGGAACAGATATTTATCAGACATGAAAGAGACAGGGAATAAGGAGGCATGTTGTGATCCGCATAAAATCATTAATGACTTTTATGAAAAAATATTGGGATACGTAATTAAAAAAGTAAATAACGCGGAGCTTGCAAAAGATATTACGCAGGATGTGATGGGGAGGTTAATAGATGCATACGACAAACAAGTGCCTGTTTCTAATATTAAAGCCTGGTTGTTTCAGGTTACCCGCAACATACTTGCAGATCGTTACCGTAAGAAGGAAATACTCGATTTTGCCGATATCAGCAATGATGTTCCTGATGAAGAAGAACGCTTAATCTCAGAAGAGGATTTTATTATTCCGATGATTAACCTACTTCCTGAAGAATATCGCCAACCTCTTTATTTAAGTGATATTGAGAACTTAAAACAAGCTGAGATAGCGAAACGTCTTCATTTATCATTATCGGCCACAAAGATGAGGTGTCAGCGGGGCAGAAAAAAACTGCATGAACTTTTCTCTGAGTGTTGTGACATTGAATATACGGAGAGTGGTGCATTTGCCGGTTGCACTATTAAATCATCCTGTGATACCTTACTAAAGGTTGAGGAAAATATGAAAAAGAAAATAGAGTGATCTGTACAGTATTTGTAAAAAAGAAGCCCCTGCATTTCGTTTGAGATTCAGGGTTTTCCTTTTTTTATTTAAAATTTTCCTTTTTTGGATTGTGTCTTTTTTGAGGTTTTAGCGACTTCCTTATTGAAAACGAAGAATAACATTAAAACTTGTCAAAAAATGACCAGAAAGAAATTGGTAACAATACCCATTGTGGGATTACTAACGTCAGTATTTAGTTTTTTAGGAATTATTAGTTGTTGTGGATTTCCATTGATAGCAGCTTTTTTGGCCTGGTTTGGCATTGGCGCTTCGCAGTTAAGTTTTTTCTCTGAATACCAATGGCTATTCACAGGTATTGCCATGATTGCTTTGGCCTATGGCTTCTACATAGTGTATTTCAAAAGAGCTAAGACTAAACCTGTGACTGATTGTAGCACTGAAGAAAATAAAGAATTGACCATTTCTTGTTGCACACCTTCGAAAAAATCAAATTGGCTGCCCAAACCCATGCTTTGGTTAGGTGTAATAGCTGTTTCTGCATCTTTCTTATTGAATGAAAACGTCAACAGTGAAGGTCAAATGCAACCAGATTGTTGTTCCACTCCGGAGGCTGAATCAACAGTTAATAAGCAAACAGTTAGTTCGTGTTGTATGGATTCAGAAATTGAAGAAACAGCTGTTGAAAGGAAATCTGATAAAAAACAGTCTTCATGCTGTGGTAATTAATAATGGTTTAATAGAAAACAATAAAGATTAGGAAAATGCAGGAAGGAATTATAAATGCTATAAAAGGATTATTCTATGATGTGATTGGGGTTAATGCAACTCCGTTCCTTGATAGCTTAACAAAAACATTGGGAAACTTTGTTTTTATAACGCTTGAGTTGTTTGTGCTCTTTATTGCGATAACAGCAATCATTGAATACATCATGATTCATGTCAATCAAAATAAGTTGCAGAAGCTGTTCAGAGGCAAAGGCATTATAGGCAATATTGCGGGGGCTATATTTGGTGCTGTTACACCATTTTGTGCTTGTTCAACCATACCTATGACCGTTGGATTTTTAAATGCTAAACTTCCGTTTGGTTCAGTGATGTCATTTTTAATTTCATCACCATTACTGAATCCTATTATTGTAGCAATGTTGGCGGCAACGGTTGGTGTTCAAAATGCGGTTATCTATTTTAGTTTAGCTTTTACATTATCAGTCGTATTTGGATTTGCACTTGAAAAACTTGGTTTCACCCAACATGTTAAAACAGTTAGAGTATCCGGTGGAAAGGATTTGGTTGTGGATGGAGTTGATGTACGCAGAAAGTTATCTGTTCAAAAGAAAATCAACATCTCATTGCAAGCAGGATGGGATTCTCTTAAGCCAATATTAACGTATTTATTTATTGGTGTTGGTATAGGTGCTGCCATATATGGTTATTTGCCCGAAGGTGAAACCATTGCCAAATATGCAGGAGAAAAAAACTTGTTTGCCGTTCCATTGGCATCAATTATTGGGATTCCTCTATACATCAGGGCAGAAACAGCTATTCCAATTGCGATGTCACTGATCTCAAAAGGTGTTGGTATGGGAACGGCTATTGCTTTGATCATAGGTGGTGCAGGTATGGCTATTCCTGAAATGACGATGCTGGCTAAAATATTTAAGAAGAAGCTGTTGATCTCATTTATTACAGTGATTTTCCTTGTGGCGGTTATCTCAGGCTATGCATTTAACATTATTTTATAACTCTGATTAATAGTAAGAAAGATGGGATTATTTAAAAAAACAAAGAAGAAATCGAACTGCTGTACCATTCAGATTGAAGAGGTAAAAAACGATAAACAATTGAAAGAAACTTCAGGTTGCTGCGATATTAATATTGAAGAGGTTAAGCCTGATGATAAGAAATCAAATTCATCAGATGGATGTTGTGGTTAATATTTGATGAATTCATGAGGTTATTTGGAACCTGATTTAAGTGTTAACAGAGCGTAGTCGAGATGGATAGCTCATTACAAGTCGTTGATGACCTATTTTCATTTTGACTACGTTTGGTGATCAGGCTTTGGTATCGAATAGCTTTAGTTCGTTAATATGATAGCGGAAGATTTCCACCTTATGCTAAAAACCATTAACCTCGAATTAATAAGTCATTATGGCAATTCCTTATTGTTTAGTGTTGATCAGTATTACTCCGTTTTTCCCACGACTGCCATAAAGCTGGATAGCTGCATCATCTTTTAATACTTCCATTGACTCAACTTTTTCAGGCTTGATGTCTGGTTTTGATGATACAGGTACTCCATCCAGAATATACAACGGTTTTTTGTCACTTTTAGGTAGAATATTAATAACCAGAGCACTATCAGCAATGGATTCTCCTTCCAGTTTCTTGATTATTAAATCAATTTTCTCGGTGTATTCTTCAATATTGAAGTCGTACTTATTTGTTTGTTCTATTATTGATTTTTCCATTAACCTGAAACTTTCAATTCGGTAGTCGCAATAGCGTTTAAAAAGTTTGTTTTGCTCTTGCAGTTCCAGAGGGAGGTTCTCAATTGAGTCGACCTGATTGAGAATAGATTGGCATTTAAGCCAGTTAGGAATACCATCTTCCTGTATAGTTTTCAGATATTTATCAGCGCTTGCATTGGGTTCCAGTTCACTTATGCTTAATGCTTCTGTCTCAGCTGAAGCAAATTCCTCCATAAGCAGGCTATAGTTTCCCAGGTTATTGGGCACCAGCTTTGGCAAGATCATAATCACCATAAAGATGACTAAAGAACTTGCTACATAGATAGCTTTAGTAGCACGAGCATTATTCATTCCTAAATAATAAATACCTCCCATAATTACTCCACTTATCAGGCCGCCTATGTGAGCTGCATTATCAATACCCTCCTCCTTAAATCCAAATAGGAGATTATATCCAACAAAAAATGATACACTTGTTACAAAGTTCTTACGTGTTGCTTTGGGCAGATCAATGGCTTTTAACGCCAACAGGGCAATGAGTAAGCCATACATACCAAAAATAGCCCCAGAGGCTCCAACCGATACAATGTTGTAATTGATCCCAATACTTGCAATACTGGCTAATATACCGGTGGCCAGGTAGGCAAATAAAGACCTGGAAGAACCTATTTGTGTTTCAATTTCTTTACCAATAAACAAGAGGGCGTACATATTGAATAAGAGGTGAAATACACCACCGTGAAGAAATACATTCGACAGTAATCGCCATTGCTCACCAAGCAATGTAAGCTCACGCAGGTTACCACCCCAGGTAATAAGATCGTCAACACTTGGTTCCATAGGATGAACACCAGCCAATACCATGACGATATATATCAAAATATTTAGGTAAATGATGATGGGTGTAATAAAGTATTTTTTGGAGGGAACCAAAGCTTCCATTACACCTGAAAACGATTTGTGCTCGTCATCATCTTCTTCTACCTCTTCTATATGTTCCTGTTTATTTTGTATTGCTTCTTCGGGCTCTGCAGGCATTTGTGCTTTGGCTTTTCTTCTCGTTTCTATTTCATACAAAGCAGCAGAATAAGCTTCTTCCTGGTAGTCAAATCTGTTCTCTATTATTTCTTGTAACTCAAGATCAGATTTACCTTTCATTTTGCTGGCAAAGATATTTTCCATTTGTCTGGTTTGCTTCTTTAAAAATCGCTTGTGATTTGAATGGTGCGCATGATTTATGCGTTTTTGATGATTAAATCACTGCTACTAATAATAAATAATTGATGGCAGTAGCTGATTATTTTAAGAAGAATGCTCAATTATACATTGGCTGCCTTCATTAACAGCTCTGCTATATTTGTTTCGCTTTCCTTTCAAGATAATATCTAAAGGTTCTCCATTAGTGTCGGGATATCGTACCGCCGTAAGTTTATGTGTGGCAAGTTTTTTAAGTTCCTGGTTTGTAATGCAAAAAACAAAACTATAAGCCGTTAAAACAGATGCACTATATTGCGATGCACTTACTTGTGACTCTGGATGTGCATCAGCACACGTATGTAGTTCTAATAGATCACCGTTATCCAGCTTAAAAAGTACTTTAGTGCCTTTTTCGATGATGACATTACGTTCACCACTATAGTGAATTTTTATGCCAAACTTGATGTGCTCTTTGGTTTGCTCATAAAATACAATGCCCCGTTTCCAATTATAGGTGATTACCTTTTCGTTGGTAAAAGGATCTTCATTGACCTGACAATTTTGTGCAATTCCATTACTTGTAGATAATAGAATCAGAGATAGAATAATGAATAAATGTTTCATGATGATGGTTTAAGTTATTGTTTGATAGTTTAATTGTATTTTAGAATCTCTTATTGGATGTTTACTTTCTCCCATTTAATGTAGCATTAAATACAATGCCAAAATTATTACTCTTCAATTGTTCTTCAGCGAAGGTACCTTCTTGGTTAAGAGTGTTGGTGTGATGATAATAGATGGCGCAGCCAATACCCCACTTGGGAGATACCCACCATTCTTTACCTGCTTTGAGCTGCATGCTAAGGCCGTTATCAGTGGTGATGTCAATATCCTCATGTTCGTTGATGAGTGTGAAACCTCCAAATCCCATTGAAGATGAGAAAAAGAAATTATCATGTGTATAATAGGTTAGGCCAAGACCAATCAGGCCTTCGCTTAAACTTACTTTATTATCGGCCTTGGTATTGTTGATGCCCCAGTAATCACTGTTGATTTTAGGACCCGTTACGCCATGACTCAATAAAGTGGCGTGCAAAATAAGATTTTCGGTTAAGGTACCACCAATTTTAATGTCAAAGCCAGCGCCCGGACCGCTAATGGTTGTAAAACCAAAGTTTTTGGTGTCGATCTTTACATTGGTTTGATTAACACCCATTGCCATAGACAGGAAAAAACCACGATGTTTACGTCCTGTAAAAAGTTTAGGTGTCGGAATGCTTTGTGCTGATAGATCAGCTAGCAATATAACAAAGAGGCTGATGGTTAGTATTTTTTTCATTGTATGTGAGGTTGTAATATTTAAGTTTAACTTCTTATATAAGTGGGTTTATGTGCTCTGGTTAACTGTTAACAACAGTTCCAATAATATCAGATGTCATGATTAATCCATAATGATGTTCATTTAATAATGGATGCGTTTTTCTTCATGTTATTCAACAGTAATTCACCTTTCCTAAGAAGTGTTTCCAACTCTTCTTCTTTAAAAATCCAATAATCTGTCTCTATCCCAACAAGCATTTTTCCTTTAAGATCTTTTATAAATGGAATATAGTCATCTTCGATAATCATTTTAAACGGGGTAAATTTCTCATTAAGATCCAAAAATTTGGAAATTGTTTCTGTATCAAATAAACGAGATGGAATAGTTTTTATACTTGATGTAATTGTTACTTTCTTATCAATGTTCAAACTGCCTGTTTTTCTCTTTTTAGTTCGTAATACAAGATCTACCCAGTGTTTTTTATACATCTTCAGATTAAAAGTTTTTGGTAAATCAATAGCGCAAAATAATCCTGAGAAAGTATTAGAGCTATAAGCTTTTGTGCTATATGAGTCATTTGCTATAAAATAGCAATTGTTGGACTTGAAGACAATAAACTTTTTTCTTGACATTGGATCGCTTGGAAATAGTATATAATGTTTATCATCAACATGTGAACTAAACTCGATATTCTTATTTTTTAAATATTTGCTTAATTTATCAAATGCTGTTTCTTCATTCATAATTAGATTATTTCTTTATAATTGATCGAACTGTTCGGTGTTTATTGTTTGTAAATGAGTTCTTTATGCTGTTTGGGTGCAACAAGCAACCAAGGTAAATCACCTAAAGTTTTATTAATCGTTATATGTCTAAATCTTCATGTAACATGCTATTTGATAGGTTAGCTATCCGATTAGTGCATGCTAAAATATAATTTTTGTTTTAATAAGCAGTCTTATGTTGATAAAATAATGGTATCTGTTGATGAAAGATAGGAAGAGTTGGAGGAGAGGTTTGATTTGTTGATTGTATGGCGGTGAGTGAGACAGACTGTATAAATTAAACCGACAATTCTTTCAAAAGTCCATCCTTTTGTAATTTCTTCTTTAGTATTTTATGGTTTTTCCAAAAGCGATCTGAAATTGTTTTCATTGCTTGTATAAAGGCAGGATTATTTTTAATGCCATCGTTCAAAGGTTCTTTGGGAGTAAAAAGGGGTACCCAAATCTGCACGTGTTCTTCATTGGCAAATAACAGAATGTGCTCTATAGCTTTGTCCTCATTTCCCAGGTAGGCATAGTAACTTGACCAAAACAAATGACGATACACCGATTGTTCTTGTTCAATAAATACTTTGAATTGTGCCAGTAGTTTCTCGGCCAAAGCACGATCACCAACCTTCTGACAGACAAAGGCTATTTCCAGGTTCTTATGTGCATAAGCATCCAATTGTAATTGGTTTTTAATGACCAGGTATTTATTAAAGTAGTGGTAGGCTTCATCCCAATTGCGTTGGAAATAACAGATGTTGCCTATTTCCTGCATAATATCAAAGCGCGTTGTGTCTTTCTCAAGAGCCTTTATCAGCATGTTTTTTGTTTGCATTAGGTCCTGATTTTTGGCATACATAATATAGGCCTTTACATATTCAGAAAACAGGTTTTTGGGGTTGTAACTTAATGATCTGTTAATGCTATTTTCAGCTTCTTGAACAAAGCCATTTTGCACCAGGGCATTACTCAGGTGTAAGTAAATGTAACTAGCCGTAATGGAATCGTAGGAATTAATGTCCACACTAACACCTTTAAGCGCATACTCCAGGTACTTTCTGGTGTTAGGTTGGTAATTTGTATAAATTTCAGACAATGTATTGATTACCATTGCCGAATTAGGTTGGTATTGCAATGCTTTTTCGAGGTAATCAATGGCTTGCCCGATTTCATCTGTTCGCATGTAATACAATGCTTTAGCAGTTAATGCCTGAGATAGTTGAGGGTTGTAAAGCAGTGCTTTATCTGCAAAATAGATAAGTGAATCATTGTATTGTTTTTGCGCTGCAAAAAGATCCTGGTAGTAGTAGGCAATGGCCAGAACGCCGTGTGCCAGAGCAAAGTGTTCATCTTCATTAATGGCTTTTCGCAGCAGCGCAATACCTTTAGTAAGTCCCGTTTTCGATTCTTTGTTCAACTCTTCTTTTCCTTTTAGAAAATAATCGTAAGCCAGCATGTTATTGGTAGGCACTTTATTAATACGATCCTGCTCATCAGGACTGATGGCTATCTGTATGGCTCCTGCAATCTTTTGCGCCACTTCCTGCTGAATATGAAAAACATCTTCGGTTTGCCGATTGAATTGTTCGGCCCATAAATGATCATCGGTGCTGGCTTTAATCAGTTGCACGCTTAAAAGAATCTGATCACCAATTTTCTGACCACTTCCTTCAAGTATATAGCTAACGTTAAGCTCGTCTGCAATCTCAGGTATAGTTAATTGTGAATGTCTGAATTTCTCAACCGAGGTGCGACTCACTACTTTAAGGTCCTTTAGCGATTGTAGTTTGTATAAGATCGATTCCATCAATCCGTTGATCACATATACATTTGTGGAGTCGCTACTGTTGTTTTTAAATGGAAGAATGGCTATAGAATTCTCAACATGAACTTCTTTTCTATTAGTGTTGAAATACAGGATACTTAATGCTACAATTGCAATTATAGCCACAGCATATACCCATATTGGCTTATTGACTTTCTTAGATACTTTAGTATCGTTGGTATCATCTGAATGGTGCTTATTAGCTTCACCTGGGGGATAGCCATATTGTTCTCTAAAGCATTTAATAAAATAAGAGGTACTGCTAAAGCCCACCATGTAAGCAACCTCCGAAACAGTTTTGCTATCACTTTTTAATATCGACATAGCCTCTTGCAGACGAACGTTTCGAATAAACTGGCTGGCAGAGCACTGTTGTTCTTTCCGGATACGACGAAGCAGGTTAGAACGACTCATTCCAATAGCTTCAGCGAGTTCCGAAACCCCAAACTTATCATTGGAAATATTCTGCAGAATAAGCTCTTTCAGCTTGTTGATAAATGCCTCGTCCATATTATCGACTTGTGCTAGTATGAATTTGGCATGAAGATACAAATTATAGCAATTTCATTTTAGTAGGAGGAAAAGCTTTCAGTGTAATCGTGTTTAAGTAATAGCGATCCATGCAACGTAGCTTGGGACCCATTGACAAAAGTGAAGGAAAGAAAAATTTGGAGTATGATATGTCAATCTTTAAGTTTTTCCCGGAACATTGTCATAATGGGTAAGCGAGTGCATCAGTCGACGGCGTTTTTGTCTACCGTTAGATTTACCTCTGGATTTTATTGAACTTAAAGAGGTTTAATAAAGAGACTCCTTTATACTGCGTAAACTTCATTTTTGTCTTAGGTAAAACCTATAAAAAGTTTTAAGGACAGTATATATTTTGAGTTAAAGCCAGAGAGTATATCGGGAAAAACCCATTATTACGGTTGTAGCCACTCAATCTGGAGCCTCCTAAATAATTAAGTATGGCACGAATTTATGGAATTGATTTATCACAGAAAAAGTTTGATGTAAGCTTTATGGACGAGTCTAACAAGAATGTTCACAGGATCATAAAAAACAATTTAAATGGAATTGTTCGTTTCTTGGAGGAACTCCCGGCAGATGCTCTTTTATGTGCAGAGCATACTGGTGTATATGGAGAACTCTTAGTCTTTATGTGTGGATGTTTAAAGATACCTATTGCACTTAGTACAGGGTATCAAATACGACATAGCTTAGGACTTCTTAAAGGAAAATCAGACAAGATTGATTCAATCAGGATACGAGAGTATGGAGAGCGGTTTGGAGACAAATTGACATCCATAGATTTCCAAAGTGAATCATTGAAGGAATTGAAAGAACTTTTTAAGCTGAGGTCGCAATTAGTGAAGGAAAGAAAGATGCTGGCAACGCATGAGAAACGCACAATTCATATGCCATATAATTCAATTAAAGTACATAGTATCACAACAAATATGCTAGAATGCCTTACCAGATCAATAGACGAGCTGGAGAAAGAAATTTGGCATATCATTGATGCAGATATAGACTTGAGAAGGAATTATAACCTGGTTACAGATATCATAGGAATAGGACAGGTTACAGCTTGTGATTTAATCGTTAAGACAGATAACTTCAAGACAATAAACACAGCACGCAAAGCTGCATCCTACTCAGGCGTATGTCCTTTTCCCAATTCCAGTGGCAAGATGGTTTGCAAGTCCAGGGTTAGCCATATGGCAGATAAAGAAATGAAATCACTACTATATATGTGCGCTGTATCCGCCGCCCGCTTAAACCCGGAATACCGATTATATTTTGACAGAAAAAAGCTTGAAGGAAAACCTTATTTTCTCATTATGAATAATATTTCTAATAAATTACTACGAACAATATATAGCGTTGTTAAAACAGGAAAAAGATACCAACTAGGATATATAACAGAGGATCCCAGACTGAATGAAAAAGTTGCATAAACACTTGTTTTTGTCAGAGTATACTTTTTGAGCTGGAGGCAAAAAGTAGAAGCCCTTGCGGCTCTAGCAAAAAGAATTCTCTTTTGCAAGGAGTACGTGATACTAAGTGTTTCTGGTAATCAGAACAGGTAATCAACACCGTCTGACTACGCATTAAATCTTTGAAACGAATATCACTTTCTATACATACTTCTGATATAAAAAATAACAATTGCATCATATTTTATACCCTTGCGCCATAAGTTACAGTTGCGATTCAAAGTTTATAAGATTGACTACGTGGTTGATAAGCTTTACGTCATCATCTTAGGCAACTTTACATTGTCAAAACGAAGTATTAACCGTTCCCATCCGGAACTAAATAAAAGGACTATGAAAACGAGGAGTAATAACAATGTATTAAAGGTTTCAAAAATGTTGGTTTTAAGTTTAATCTTATTGAGTTCGTGTGGTGCAGGCGGACAAAGTAACAAGCAAAACAAAAACGATAAACAAAACACGAAGGTGTTGGATATTCATGCTGCTGCTTTTATGGGTGATGTCAAAGCTATTCATTATCATATCAAAGCAGGAACCGATTTAAATGTAAAGGATGAATATGACTCAACACCTTTGGCCATCGCTGTCACTTTTAATAAACAGGAAGTGGCCAAAGCCCTGATTGAAGGAGGTGCTGATCTAAGCATTAAGAGTGGTGATGGCTCGACAGCATTGCATATTGCAGCTTTCTTTTGCAGAACTGAGATTGTTAAGTGCTTGCTGACGAATGGAGCTGACAAAAGCTTAACCAATAACTTTGGTTCAACACCACTTCAGACGGTATCCGGTTCTTTTGCTGAAGTAAAGCCAATTTATGAGCAGTTAAACCGCGACTTAGGCTCCCTGGGTTTACGTTTGGACTATGATTTCCTGGAAGAGAATCGTCCGTTGATAGCTGAGCTTTTAAAGTAGTATTTCGTTAAAAATCAAAAAACAAAGAGATGGAAGCTGCAGAAAGAAGATATGATATCGATTGGTTGAGGGTGATAGCTATTGCTTTGCTGTTGGTGTATCATGCTGCAATTGTGTTTCAGCCCTGGGGTGTATTTATTGGTTTTATTCAAAGTCAGAAATCATTGGAGTGGCTGTGGATACCCATGTCGATGCTAAATATTTGGCGTATACCTTTATTGTTTTTTGTTTCGGGTATGGGTGTTTGTTTTGCACTTCGAAACCGGTCATGGAAAGCCTTAATCAGTGAACGTAGCAGGCGTATCTTACTGCCTTTCCTTTTTGGTGTTGTTTGTATTGTACCCCTTCATGAGCTGATCTGGCACAATTATTATAACCAGGAATATAGCTATTCCGTAAGTCGGGGACACTTGTGGTTTCTTGGGAATATATTTGCCTATGTGCTGCTTCTATTGCCAGTGTTTTACTACTTAAAGAAGAAAGTCAATAATTCGTTTCATCGGTTGATCGAAAGGCTGTTAGGTTCTCCCTTAAGCCTGTTGGTTGTTGTACTTCCATTTATTGCAGAGGCACTTGTTTTACAGCCTGAAGCATACGAGCTATATGCCATGAGCTGGCATGGTTTCTTTATAGGGCTGTTGGCATTTTTCTTTGGTTTTATAATGGTATATGGCGGTCGACAATTCTGGAAGGTCATTAGCCGTTGGCGCTGGGCGTACTTTGCAATGGCCATGCTTTTGTATAGTATTCGTTTACTGGTTTTTGAATTGCAGGCACCAATGTATTTACTACCCATTGAGTCAATAGCATGGATCTATACCGTATTTGCTTTTGGGTATCAATACCTTAATCGCCCAAGTGCTTTATTAAGCTACCTGAGTAAAGCAGCCTACCCGGTGTATATATGGCATATGGTATTTCTATATGCTGGAGCGGTTGTGGTACTACCACTTATTATTGTGACGGAGCTAAAGTTTGCTATACTAACCATTGGTAGTATTGCAGGGAGTATGATCATCTATGAGTTTGTCATTCGGCGAATAAGCTGGCTGGGTATATTATTTGGCTGCAAAAAAACAAAGCATGCTAAAGTCAATTATAGTGCAGGTTATAAATCTGTGTTGACGTAGGAGACGAGTGCAGCCAGTCCAACTTAAAGAAGCATGAAAGGTGCACTGGTGGCCAATCGGCCGCCAGTGCACCTATTCGATTATGGTCTGTTATTTCTTTCATTATTAAATTGTTGATATGTGATTATGTAATTGCTCGCCTTTGTAGTTACTCTCTATAATGTATTGAATCGCCAAAGCTTTATTAACCATTGTCATACAGCGTTCTTTAATTATATATAGGTTTGCGCTTAAAATCATGTGGAATAGTTTCTAAAGCATTAAAAGCTCTGTTTTCTGTATCTAACTGTTCGAAATTGTCAAACTTATAAGAGGCAAATTGATTTTTTTGCTTATGCTCAAAGCGCAGAGGTTCCAGAACTTTGTTAAGGTATAAATTGCAAAATGTTGTATCCTCATCTGATTCATACTTAAAGGGAGTCAAACTACTAAAACCTATACTCAAATTATCAAACCTGAACTTGAACAAAATTGTATCATTGCTATTTACAACTTCAACGTGGCTATCTTTAAAGTTTTCTAACGAATAATTTACCAATGATTTAATTTGAATAATCCCCGGACTATGTGGCAAAGGACAAGGCACATATCTTATAGTGTCACACCATGCTTCTTTTTGTTCTGGATACAGCTGTACAATATTTAGTCCGTCATAAAACATTGGAGCATCATTCTTTAATTTTGACCATTTATATCCAAAAATTGAATCTGTAATTTCACAATGAATAACTTCATATTGGCTGTAATGTACAGATCTATCACTGCCGAGCCTTTCTTTATGATATACTAAGTCATAATTGCATGACTTTATTGAATGCAACTTTTCTTTTAATGATATGAGTTGTTCTTTATCTGTTTTTTCCGTGCATGATATTAGCACTAAAGAAATTGCTAAAATGATATACTTTGTCATCTGTTTATAATTTGTTTTCAATTGTCATGTGGAACTCTCTATGAATCTTAATCATTCTCGTGTATATAGTTTAGAATACTAAAATTCATGTTCGTTACGGCGTGTTAGCCACCTACAATTATTGCGAATCAAAATGTGTGGTAAAATAGAATATAATAAACGTTGTTTAATCTTATCATTTAAGTGCTTCATAGTTATAGCTCCAATTTCCTTAATTCTTTGTCATAATGTTCTAGAAAATATACCATAACAATTAATCACATTGAAAAGCTATACAGAAAAATTAAGAAACAGGTTCCCAATTACAAATAACAGATAAAGTGTCAACCAAAAGTCTATCCAGAGGTAATATTTGTTTCTTTGCGCTTTGAACAAGCCTAAGCCAACTAAATTAGATCCGAGAAATCCAAAGGCAATATTAAGGAATGATTTTAAAGATGGCTGTTCCAAATACATAAAATTATATACTATTGAGATTGTCAACAGTAAGATTATCATTAAAACTTTCCATTTCAAATTAATTGCTCTCATAACTTGATTTAATATCTAAGATTAACCTTTTTTGACTGCTGGTGGTTATAAACGGATGTCACAATGAAGCTTAGCTTGTGTTACGCCTATGGTAAGCTATGCTTTATGAGCCATTGTTATGGGCTGCCATTTATTTAGAAAAATTCCAATCATCATATGCTTGTCTTATTTGCATTAGCGAAATTGGATTTATTGTATAATTATAACCATGTCTTTTCATTTCTTTTTCCGCATGAAGCCACAATACACTCGGCTTTATTTGTTTTATTGTTTCTTGATTCTTTAAGAAATAATCATCAAAACTCTTTTGCTCCAATTCATTGCTAAAAAACAAAAATGGACACTTATCTCCTCTAGCGGATTCTTCAATTTTTCCATCTGTCAAGAATATGTGAAAAATACCTTCTAACTCTGACAAGTTAAAATAATAATAGAAATCTTTATCACTGCCATTCCTTATGCAATGAGGTTTGGGAGCACTAATATGAATACGCATTTCATCAACAGTCAAATATTCAAGTTCAAAAAGCGTCGTTGAATGAAACTTAAACGTAGCAGTACCAAGGTAGGAATTAGGGTTTGTATATAAAAAGCTGTATGATTCATGTATTTTTTCTAACTCTGAAAACTCAATTCTAAATTCAGGAAATTGTTTATGATATGAATAACTTTTATTACCTAAATCTTTAAACCACTCATTAGGCTTTTGAAGCAAATATTTCATTCTATTAAGCGGTGACACGTCTATACCAAACCTTTCCTTCCACATTTTTTCAACATGATAGATATCTGCTGATTTATCAATTGGTGTATTTGTGTCTTGTATCCTAGTGTATATGTGATTAGCTCTTACCTTTTTTCCTTTGTCTTGAAAGTCTTCAGTTAAATAATACGGTTTATTGGGCTTATTTATGACTTTAATAACATCAATTTCCTTTTCATCAACAATTAATGTTGTAAGTTCAATTTCAGGCCTTAAGTCTCCTCCAAACTTTTTAGTTCTCAGCAGGTCAACAAAACCTGGTTGATTCTTTCTGTTTATCTGTTGTTTTTCTAAGCCAACAATGTCGCACCCTTTATCTGGGTCAGATACGCCAATAATCAAAAACCTATCTCCATTATGATTACAATTTGCTAATGATAAGATATCATGTAAAAGAGAGGCGTTATTTTCGTGTGGAATAGCTTTAAAGTCCCAATGTGTCCCTTCTCTTTTAGACTGAATTAAATTCAATATTTCATTATATAGATTCATGAAATTGCAGTTTTTTCTTTTGGTTGCCCATAATGGTGAGTACATGCAAAGTAGGTGAATTCGGGCTTTAAAACTTTCAAACTGTGGAGAAGTTGAAGCGGGCTACATCCCTTGAATTTATTGCTATCTCGCCTATTTTGTATACATTGTTACCGCTAGTTATTCCTTTATTTTACTTCCATTTTCATCATATTTTTCCCAATCTCCAATTCTTTCTGAATTTTCAAAAATTCCTTTCTCCTTTACCTGTCCATTTGGATAATAGGAAATATACTCTCCGTTTATTAAATCATTTGAATAATACAGAACTTCACTAATTTGTCCGTTGTCATGCCATAACATTGCTTTTCCCTCTTTTATTCCGTTTACAGCATTTGCTTCTGTTGATTTTTGTCCGTTTGGATGATACATCAATATTTTTCCTGTTGGTAAATCATTATGCCAAACAGTCAATTCGCTAAGTTGTCCATTTTCATGATACCACTTACAAGTTCCTTCTTTATTACTTTCAATTACGGCTCCTTCAAAACGCAGTTCTCCATTTTCATGGTATTCTTTCTTAAGCGATGAAGATAAAGTAAAATTAAAAGTACGTCCTTTGTGTTTTTTCATTAATTCATGGTGATACACAGTCCACTTACCATCAACTTTTTCTAAACAAATTAGTGCGTATTTATTTTTATTATCAAAATCAACAGGCACAACATAATTTACAATGTTTCCGTTTTGATTTACTTCTTTAGTTAATCCACTTACATCAATGTTTTGAGTCTTTAAATATTCCAATCCAGTTGCGTAAAAATCAGTATTTTTTACACCTAATCCCATAAAAGTTGAAAAACTGAAATATAAAACTATTAATGTTATTACTCCAATTGCTAATCTAATCGCTGGCTTATATTGATTTTCTGTTTTATTAGCAACAATTGTTTTGCCCCATAAATCACCAAGTCTTTTTTTATTTTTTGCAAATAGCAAAACAAGTCCTTCGACTGGCCAGATAATCTTTATCAGTCCTCGCTTTATAAAACTTAAAACTGATGATCTTTCAAAGTTTTTAGAATTGACAACTTCAATTCCAAACAAATACTTACCAAGAGTATTCTTAAAAATCATTTCCCCGAAAAAAATGTATGGCAATACCAAAATTAGTAACACATAAGGTATTACATTCTGGTAAATTTCTGAATCAAGTTTGAAAATCATTCCAAGCAATCCGTTTAATGAAAATGCTAAGAACATTATAAATATCATGTCGAAGATGAAAGATAAAAATCTCTTTCTTTTTGTTTTTAATAATCTGTTTTCCATGTTAATTACTTGTATGTCGTCTCTGTTTAATTAGCGGTAACATTTGTATATAGTGCAATGCACTATACATTAATTATACATCTCATTGTGTATGTTATTATTATACTGAGAATTATCTTGTGATTTTGTATCTGACTTGCCCATGTTTTTTGCAAGAAACTTCATTAGATAATCTCTTTAAATATCAATTCTTTGTCAGTAAACTGACTATTGTAATATAAATAATGCTGTACCACCCTCAACTTCTGATTCTCGCCTCACCTGGCAGGGCAGCTTATTTCCGATTAGTGCATGCTAAAATAGAATTTTTGTTTTAATACACCATCTTATGTTGATAAAATATAGATACCAGTTGATAAAAGATAGGAAGGGTAGGAGGAGAGGTTTGACTTGGTTGGTTGTGTAGCGTTTAGAACAACAGAGTTCAGGAATTAAACCGACTTCTTTATACTTACCAAAGCGCCCCAACTGTAGGAAGTTAATAGATCCTTTGATGCACAAACACAAGAAAAGAGTCTCTGTAATAAACTCATGTTCCAATGATTGATGTTGTTTATAATAATCTATTTATGTGTATGTTGAAATTGTTGTTCCCTTGATGATCAGTATCTTAATGAAGTTATCAAAATTATTCATGAAGTTACTGATCATCAGGGGCTTTGTTAAGTTGTTTCGATGTTTATTTCATTGGTTTAAAATGCTTTATATGACATATTAATATAAATGATCCTAAAATCCGTTAATATCAAAAAACATTGCTCAATCTACTTGGTAAAAAATTGGTTATAAGGGGTTTATAGTGGCCCTCCTCCTCCTAAGCATTTATTGTTTATACCAAGGGTAGAACTGGCATGTTCTTCCCCGCTGGTTACATCCACACGGATTTTGAGAAAATCATCATAGTTAAATGTTCTGGTGACACTGCTTCCTGAGCCAATATAAAGCCAATCATCAAATCCACCTGCTTTAGTTGATAAATACCACTTGTAACTATAACTTCCGGTACCATTACTACCGTGAGCTGTATATGTGCCCGTAGCAGGACATTGATTATAAAAGTCATTAGGACCATTAATAGCGACTGATACCCCTGGATAAAGCGTTTCTATAGCTAAATCATCGTAATAAGAAAATCCACTCCATGAATACCCACATGTAAATCTATTAAATACTGAATTATTATCAGTCCACGGTGTTCCGGTAATAGTAAGAGCTGATACGATTATTGCATCATTATCAGGATGAGTAACATACTTTGGCTCCGGTCCCCATCCATTACTTGGGGAATGCCAATTAGTATGCCTCAAGCCAATACAATGTCCTAATTCATGGGCAATTAAAAAAACCATTTGATTATGTGTAAAATTAGCTCCTACTACTCCTTCATCAATGATTATAGTACTTCCTGGTCTGCCATTTAATGGAAACCCTGCTTCCGCACAGTCATCTGTTCCATGACCAACTCCCTGTTCAATTATAATACTTGCATCATTTGCATTGTCAACAATATTAAATTCAAGATAGGATTTCATAGAATTATAAGCATTAACTACAACTTCTAATTCAGCTTCTACATTTAAATTATTAAACGACTGTTGATCTAAAAAGATATTGATATGCCTGTATCCATAACCTACTAAAAATGACATACCACCAAATGCCTGTTTTAATCTTGCATTTCCTTCATTCTGACCATTTTTATTAATTTGGTCTAGCGCATCTTTAAACACAACAACATCTCCCTCAAGAATGTATGTCTCAGTCAATTCAATAATATCTTCTTCAGTAAACCCCATTTGTTTAATTAATTCAACATGATCTTTGTTGAGAAAAGTAGATTGTTCAACTGCATTATCTTTGTTACAAGCCACTAAATTGAGCAAGAAAAACGCTACTAAAAGTAATTTAAAATTTTTCATAATTTGAGTTTAAAAGTGTGCCTACTCTATTAATGCTTTTCGGCATCCGCATTTATTTAGTTAATACTTGAAAATCGAAAAATGTAACATGCTTTTTTGTATACCCATCATGCTGCGCGACCCTTCAGTTCTTGGCAGTTAATTGTGTTCTTTTATTTGAAAAAAAAACATGGCTTTGAATACGTTACATAATTGATTACAGCTCCTAAGTAACAGGAGCGTTCCACTTATTTTATTTTTGCTGTACCACCCCCTTGTTTCTGATTCATGCCTCACCTGGCAGGGCAGCTATTTCCGATTAGTGAATACTAAAATAGAATTTTTACTTTAATAAACCCTCTTATGTTGATAAAATAATGGAGTCTCTTGATTAATGATAAAGAGCAGGTGAGGGGAGAATAACAGGTTATAATTAAACCTGCTTTTTAAAGTCCACCTTTTTCAGTGCATTCTTCAGCCGCTTGTTTGCTATAAAGTTGATATGTGTACTTGTGATATTACGAGAGCTTAGTTTAGAGGGGCTTTCTGCAGGAGTGCCTTTTATGGAGGGAGATATAATACCGATCCCTGGTAGTTCAACGCGATAGCCTCGTTTCATATATTCTTCTAACAGGTATTCCAATCCAAACAACACATGTTTTGCTGATATTGGGTTTAGGCTTGAGTTTTGACATAAATCTTTAATTAATCGATCTGGCTCAATCTTAATTGAATTGCAAACTCGTGGATAGTAAAGTGTTTTTTGCTCATCATTTTGCAGATTACTTTTATTGGCAACGGCTTTGAATTCTATCATGAGAAATGGCTTTGTAAGTCGTTGATAATCAATAGTAATTTTAAGATGTAAAAAACATAGTTATGTTTTAGTCAAAACGTAACTATGTTTTGGGTTGTGCTTCACTAAGTTCTGATAAAAACATAGTGATGTTTTTAATAGCAGATGACAATGCAGGTTTTTAGCCTACTTTTTCGTACTCTAAAGTCTTAAGCATATTCTTTAAAGCCTTGCTTGGATTAAAAATACACCTGGCATTTTTAATGCTGTGCGAAGTAACCTCTTCAGCTGTTGCTTCGCCGTTGCTGCTAATACTGATTCGTAAGCTTCCTAAGTCGCCCAGCCGAACGATGGAGCCCTCTTCCAGTCCATGTTGCATCACCTCAACCAGCGAATAGAGAACTGCTCGTATGTCGGCACCACCAACAGTACTGTTCTGCTCTATTCTTTTTGTTAGTTTCTCCAGTGTTAATTCACCATTAGTGACACTACTGGCATAGTGCTTTTTTACACCGCCGCCTTCGACACCAGGCTGGCCTCTTTCAATGACTTTATATTTTACAGCCATATAATTAAGTGTTTAATCAGCTTTTACCTTTCTCAATTTTGTTTTTGATTTTTAGTGTCATCTGCCATTTTTGAACAAATCAAGATTGGTTTGTTTTCTGATTTAGTTATATATTGCAAAGCTCCGCCGGCCACATCCTCCAAAGCACGACTGCAATCAAGCAAGGTTGATGTCCCGCCGGCGGTTTACTTTTCAATACTTGACATAAAACTAATAAATCGATCCTAACTGGCAAGTGTAGTCTTTCTTTGTTCTGATGAATGAATCAAAATTATTGGTAAACTAATGTTTCTACATGATGAATGGATATTAGTGTGATATTTTGTGTTCTGTTTAAAATAGGCTATTGAATTAAAATTGAAACAAGTTTAGCTTTTGAGTTTAAAAATGCATTGTAAAAGTGTTTAGAGTAATAATTTACGAATGTCTATTAAGGATTTGATATAGAGCGTAATGAGTGTAGTTTGAGAGAGGGAAAAGTATCTGTTTTAAACATTTAATCAATCAGTCAAATATCTGTCATTCAACATGTAGCCATCTGCAGTATAGCGATTTTCTACTGTATTTGCAATAGAGAAATCAATTTCTACTTATTGATTAGGTGTTAAGTTGTTATTTTTCTTGTGGAAGATTTAGGTAACATAAGTGGTGACGGTGTATTGCTTGATATTGTTAATGATTGAGTTTTAATATTTGGTTTATAAGGTTCACTATTTTTTCTTTTACCATTGCTGTAAAAGAAACAAAAGATCTAGTTCTATTGATGCTTCCCCTCTCTCTAAGCAATCCTAAGTTTCACAAACAAAGTAAGTCAAACTCCTTTGTTGTTCAACTGCATGATTGATTATTCACGCCTGCGCAGACTCGCCAATGGAACCGGCTCTCGCACTATTGAGGCACCGTTTCAATTCTTTAAACAACTATTACTAGTTATTGTGACCTCAGCAACGCGAGCGGGGACCGACTCATTGCAGCGAAGGATAGAAAGATTTGGAGTATGTAATGCGAATCATTAAATCTTTCCCGAAGCAAGATAATAGTGGGTCGCTGAGTGTTGTAGTCAATGATTTTTTGGCTTCTTTTTTATCAAGAAAAAAGAAGTAGCCCCAGCGGCTCAAGCTGAAAAAAACATTGTGATTATTAGCCTTACGAGGCAGGTTTTCTTTTACCATTGCCGTAAAAGAAACAAAACGTCTGGTCAGACAGAACTTCCCCTTCGCTCTGCAACGATTCGATATTTCTAGTAAAAGTTAGGCATTCTATCGAACGCAAAAGTAAACTCCTTTTAAGAAGTATTCGCGAATCATTTCATTCACCCCGGCACTGGCCACATTGTCTGACAAGCTCTCGCACTTTTAAAGTACTGTTTCAGCTAATTAAACAACTGTTACTAGTTATTGTGACCTCAGCAACGTAAGCGGGGATCCCACTCGTTGAAGCGAAGGATAGAAAGATTTGGAGCATGTAATGCAAATTATTAAATCTTTCCCGAAGTAAGATAATAGTGGGTCGCTGAGTGGTGTAGTCAATGATTTTTTGGCTTCTTTTTTATCAAGAAAAAAGAAGCAGCCCCAGCGGCTCAAGCTGAGATATATCAGTAAAGTAAAATTTTATCTCTCCATATCTCATGAAAACATTAGTTTTACATTTAATTGCTTAAACAAGGCACTTATGAGGTTTGTATTGATCATACTTAGCGTTCTTCTTTTAGCTGCACCAGCCAAAAGTGATTCACTCGTTAAACAGCTTCAGCATGCCAGTCGCCTGCAAGAGAGCAACCCGGACAGTTGCATTTACATCACGCAAAAAGTTTATACCCTTTTGACGGATGATCAGGTAAAAGAGAAAAGTCATGCCTATTGGAATCTGGCGCAAGCCTACCTATATAAACATCAGTATCATACAGCCTTGTTTTACGCCCTGAAAGGCAAAGAGCTATTTAATAACGAAGATACCTCGCGGATGCACCAGGATGTGTTAGCTACCATTGGCTGGATCTATTATGATATTGGTAATTCTCAGCATGCCTTACCCTATCATCAAAAAGCGCTTGAGGTGGCACAAAGCCGGGGTGACTTGCAGAGTGAAGTGACATATACCAATGCTTTAGGATTAAATGCTTTGAGCGCCAGTCAGTACCAAAAGGCTTTGGGTTTCTTTCAAAAAGCACTGTTTCTGCTCGAACGTAACGGTGAACCCCATAACTCACTGATGTCGACCTTGCAAAACAATATGGGAATTGTTTACATCAGCTATGAGGACTGGAATAAGGCAGAAGAGTATCTGTTGAAATCAATTGAGAACAGCTCGGGACATGCATCGGGTTTGGTTGAAACCTATGCTTTACTGGCTAAGGTTTACCTGCGGACGCATCAGCATAATAAGTGTCAACGGTATCTGGACATGGCAGAGGAATTGAGTTATCAAACCTCATACAGTTTTAGCCTGATTGAATATTACCAGGTGAGGTATGAATACGAGCGAATCGTCGGTAATTTACAAACAGCCTACCGTTATCAGGATAAATACATTCAGCTCTATAAAAAGATCAATAATCGTAATGTTCAGGAGGTGATGAACTACCTGCTAAATGTTCAGGATGAAAAGATTAAGCAGGATGAATTGTTGCTGATGCAGGCTGAGAAACTACAGCGCGGTCGTCGCATTTTAAGCATTGTGATTGTTGTTTTTACCTTATTGGTGATTGCCGTGTTTTATTATGTGTTTAAATCCAAGGCTGAAAAGTCCTTGTTACGACAGCAATTACTAAGCCAGGAACTACAAAAGAAAGAAGAACAGCAGGCCGAACTGAGTAACAAATTAGCCATTAAGAACGAGGCTATAGAAACATTGGCCCTCACCATTTCAAAACGTAATGAACTGGTCAAGCAGATGGCTGATAGCGTGCATAAATCCAATTCCAAAGAAGTAACCAGTGCCTGGAAGAAGTTTGAGCTGGCTCTGAATCAATACGATGACTCCAACCACTTATCCGAAGAACTGATAGAAGATCTTAAATTCAGACTGCAAAGCAAATATCCATCACTAACAGAGAAGGAGATACAACTGATCATTGATATTCGTAATAACTTATCATCAAAAGAATTGGCCGACAAATACCATGTTGAAGTCAAATCCATTGAGATGAGTCGCTATCGCCTCCGTAAAAAATTGCAACTTGAAAAAGGTGTTCAGCTAAAGGATTTTATTATGAAGTTGGGAGATTAGTAGTCGGTAGTTTGTACAAATCAAGGTTTGAAGGAATTAAAAAGATAAGTTAGTTCAGTTTAATATCAGGAAAGTGCATGTTGAGAAGGTATGGTAGTTTC
Source organism: Carboxylicivirga sp. (assembly GCF_982718395.1). Classification (NCBI taxonomy): domain Bacteria; kingdom Pseudomonadati; phylum Bacteroidota; class Bacteroidia; order Marinilabiliales; family Marinilabiliaceae; genus Carboxylicivirga; species Carboxylicivirga sp. Next base: position 2,318 of record NZ_CEXQWX010000039.1, on the reverse strand, counting down.
TCATCATACTATGTACTAATAGTGTCTGTCATTCGCTTAGCGCATAAAAGCGCTTAGCGAGTTTCTTTACAATACGTCATGCAAAATTGCTATTCATGTCTCCCTTTTAAGGGAGATTTAGAGGGTTAGCTATTCAATTCAAACATTTTTCCCCCTTGGCGAAGGGGGTTAATAAAACGAAGCTTCAAACTAAAATGCTTTCGGGGGATTGACAAATAGACCAACATCATCAACATCACCAAAATCATGTAGAGTTTTACCTCTACAAACCATCCTGAAAATAATAGAATCACATCACCTCAATAAACTTGTATATCTTTTAAATACAGATAAATAAAGAATAGAAGTTCTTGTGAAATAAAATGTATAGATGCCGTATAGGTTAATCATTTTACATTTTGCTAATTAAGCCCCTTCTTCGTAATTGAAAGTAATCAAAGAGGTATTAACCAATTATGAAATTAGCAGATAATGTCGCTGCAGCCACTGCTATTTCAGCCCGAAGAGGCCGGTCAGACCTTAAAACAAGTTAAAAGTATGCGAAAGTTTATTACAGGTTCTTTGCTCATGTTACTGCTGATGGGGTGTGAGAACCAGGCAAAGCAAACAGCAGTCAGCCGCTACGATTATCCGGATGTACTGGATATGAAAGGCACCATTACCTTGCCTCAGCAGGACGGAGTGGCGTCCTTCTCTGATTTAGGCACCTGGCACTCCTTTAGTTTGAACAAAGATCAAAGCCAGGTTGGTAGTTTTGTTGGACCCTATCTAATGCGGCAGCAGCAGAGTTTTTGGTTAAGCCCTTCTATTATTGGATTGCAGATTAAAGATCCGGCTGATGGCAGCCTTATGGACCTGTCGCAGGCCAAACAAGTGACCAACACATTCTATCCCGGCCTACTAAAGCAGTCGTTCGAGATTAATGAGCTGGAGGTCAATCTCTGTTTATTTAATGTGAACGAACGCACTACGGTTGTTTCAGCAGATATTCAGAATAAAGGAGCGCAACGGCAATTGCAGCTCGGCTGGACGGGTAGTGTTTTTTCCAATGTGAAAGAATCGATGGAGTCGGGAGAGAATGGTTTGGTGGTTAATATCAATGAGCAGGAGAGGGCGCAGCTCATGTTCAGTGGTGATAACATAAGCCATGACGATAGTACCTACTCTTACCTTCAAGAACCTGTTCAATTAAAGGGGGGTGAGCAAAAATCGCTGGTGGCTGCTTTTACCTACACATTCACAAAAGAGGAGCAACAGAAATATGCAGTGTTGAATAACCCAGTGCTAAAGGATGCAAAGCCATATTTAGAACAAAACGAAAAACGGTGGAATGACTACCTGAAAATCCTTATGAATGGTTCCGGCATGGGTTTGCTGGATGTGAATACATACGACAAGCTGGCTGTAAAGTCTCTGCTTACCTTGATACATAACTGGCGCAGTGCAGCCGGCGATATCTATCACCAGGGTATTGTACCGTCTTATGCAGCTGCATATTTTCAGGGTTTATGGGCTTGGGACTCATGGAAGCATGCCGTAGCAATTGCACCCTTCGAAGGAGAGCTGGCAAAAGATCAGATTCGTGCTATGTACGATTACCAGAACGAGGAAGGCATGATTGCTGACTGTTTCTTCAGGGATTTGAGCATCGAAGGAGTTAACTGGCGTAATACCAAGGCACCCCTTTCTGGATGGTGTATCTACGAAGTGTATCGCGAAACACAGGATCTGGACTTCTTAAAAGAGTTGTATCCGAAGCTGTTGAAGTACCATGAGTGGTGGTATATCAATCGTGATCATGACCAGAATGGTTTGTGTGAATATGGATCTACAGATGGTACACGAATCGCTGCAGCATGGGAAAGCGGTATGGATAATGCTGTTCGTTTTGATCACGCTAAGATAATTGAAAACCACAAAGGAGCTTATTCATTGGATCAGGAGTCGGTGGACTTGAATGCTTACCTGGCACAGGAAAAGCTCTATATTCATGAGATTGCCGGTATACTGGGTGAAGTCGAAACGGCTGATATGTATCTAAAGGAAGCCAATGCTTTGAAAGCTCAGATTCAGGAAGTGATGTATTGTCCCGAAGATGGCTTTTTCTATGATGTTGAGTTAAAGAGCCAGGATAAAATACGTATCCAGGGACCCGAGGGATGGGCACCCTTATATAACCAGGTGGCTACGGCCGATCAGGCTAAAGAAGCAGTAAAAGTGATGATGGACAGCACCCGCTTTAATACGCCAATGCCATTCCCTACTTTGAGTGCCGCCCATGAAAAGTTTAATCCGCAACGAGGCTATTGGCGCGGGCC